>NZ_SCTN01000270.1 GCF_004297345.1 Aquabacterium sp.
GTCACGCGAGTTCTGGATGAGCCAGTTTGATCGCGTGTTGCAGATCATCCGCACAGCCGATTCGACCATTCCACCCATGGCCTGGATCGACATCGAACCAGAAGATGCCGTCAAGTACACCTTGATGCTGCGCGAGTCCCGCGTACAACTGGCGCAGCAAGGCCTGTATGACAAGCGGGGGCTCAAGGTCATCAAGCGCATCCGCTGCCATGTGAACCCCGCAGATCCCGAGTGCCAGACCAAATCCGAAGAGGAATGGAAATAAGCGACTGGCCAGGTTCTCAGTTGGCGTCAGAAGACCCCTTGTGGGGCATGCAGAATGTGGCGAGGCCCTTGAATGAGAGGGTATGAGGGCTTGGATAAGATTTTGCGTGTGTCAATAATCCGGGCTTCTGTTTCGCATGCATCACGCATGTGAACCATGTGGGAGTCAGGTATGCGAGGCACTATCCAAAGCATGTTGAAGCTCGCACCTGTCGTGATGGCGATCATGACGGGGGCAGGCGCTGCTCAGGCGGGGCAAAAGTTCTGCGTGTTCGATTTTCTGGGCACTTCGGGCGATGCCTATGGCATGTCCAAAGACTATGCCGTGGCCATGCAGCGCTACGGCGTGGATGTGGAGCTCAAGGCCTACACCAGCGAGGCCGTTGCGACGGAAGACTTCCGCACCGGCAACTGCGATGCTTTCATCGCCACGGCCTTTCGCACGCGGCAGTTCAACGGCGTAGCCGCCTCGGTGGATTCATTTGGCGCGACCACCATCGTGCGCCATGGTGCGATCGACATGCCGGCCTCCTACGAGGTGCTGCGCAAGCTGATCCAGACCTATTCCACGCCATCGCCGCTGGTCTCCAAGTTGATGGTGCAGGGCGACTACGAGGTGGGCGGTATCCTGCCGATCGGCCCAGCCTATCCCTTTGTGAATGACCGGCGCATCAACTCGGTAGAGGCTCTGGCCGGCAAGCGCATCGCAGCCTTCGATTACGACAAGGCCCAGGCGGTGATGATCCAGCGCATTGGCGCGCAGCCCGTGTCGGCGGATGTCACCAATGTGCACACCAAGTTCAACAATGGTCTGGTGGACATGATCGCCCTGCCCACGCTGGCCTACAAGCCGCTGGAGTTGTACAAGGGGCTGGGCACCAAGGGCGGTGTCGGGCGCTTTCCCATCATGATTGCCTCCTACCAGATGGTGTTCAAGCGGGGGCGTTTCCCTGAAGGGTTCGGGGAGTGGTCTCGCGCCTACTGGTTGGGGCAGTTCGATCGCATGCTGCAACTGATCCGCACGGGTGACGCGGCCATTCCGCCCGCTCAATGGATTGAAATCAACGCGGAAGACGCCTACAAATACACGCTGATGCTGCGTGAGGCACGCATCGCACTGGCGCAGCAGGGCTTGTACGACAAGCGCGGGCTCAAGGTGATCAAGCGCATTCGCTGCCACGTGAACCCGACTGATCCGGAATGCACGACCAAATCCGAAGAAGAGTGGAAGTGACATGAAAAAGGGCCGGTTCAACCGGCCCTTGTGTTGCCCATGTTCGCCAGGCTTATCTGGCCGGCACCGCCTTGTTGGCATTGAAGAGCCATAGGGCGTCCGCATTCGGGTTGTCCGTGCTGATGCCGCGCAGCAAACCTTGCGTCAGGTTGGAGACGACGGCCTTGAGTGTGTTGCCGTCCCAGCCGTTGAGCGTGCTGCTGTCTGCGATCGTGATGGGCGTTGCATTGGTGCTCAGGTTGTAGCTGAGCACACTGCCGCCTTCGCGCCAGATCAGGTGGGTGTTGTCGGACTCGTCTGCCAGCGTACGGCTTGGGCTGTTGATGAGGGTCACGAGGCTGGCCGAAGGGCTCAAGATGCTGAGGGCATCGTTGTTGGCCAGATCGATGCGCGTCACGGAGACAGCGTCTTCGCCAGTGACCAGTTGCTGGCTGGCCAGCAGGATCTCGCCCGTGTGCGCCAGGGTGTCGATGTGCAGCGTCGGGCCGCTGAGCGCGATGTTGCGCTGGCTGCCGTTGGCTTTCTTGATGATGGTCAGCGTATCAGCGGCATCGCGGCGGATCACGAGCGCGAGCGAGCTGGGCGTCATCGCATGGCCGGCGATCTCAGGCATTTGCTCGGCCGCACCCACACCCAGGCTGGCGACTTCTTCTGCTGCGCTTTGACCGGGTTTGAGTCGCCAAAGCACCAGTTCGATGGCCGGGACCTCGGGCACGACCGCAGGGGTGATCGATGCTGCCGTGGCGGTGGCTGCCGCCCTCACGTCGGCAAAGTAGGTGGCCTCATCATCGGTGTGCACGAACGGCATTTGAACCAGATTGGGTGAGGCCAGCACGGTGGTGTCCAGCGAAGCGCTGGCCCAGTTCAGGGTGCGCACATCGTTGCCAACGCGCAGATAGAGCTTGTCCGTGGTGCCGGCAACCTTGCCGAAGACCGTGACGGAGGTGCTGGCAGCAATGTTGCCATTGGTGACGGCCGTGGTTTGCAAGACGCCACTGGTGTTGGTGATGGTCAGCTTGTTGTCGACGTCCAGGCTGAGAATACGTGCAATGGCGCCGGCGCTGTCACGTTGGACATCGATGAAAGCCTGGGTGGGGGCGACCGTGGCATTGCTCGACGACAAGGCTGTCTTGTTCACCACACCCGACGGGGTGCTGCAATCGCCATCCGGGCCGGCGCTGGTGTAGCGCAGCAGGCTTGTGTGGGCCGTGGCATCGGTTTCCACCACACCCTTGAGCTCGCAGGCTTGCGTTTCTGAACTGATCTGGCGCGGTGTGGGCTGGCTCAGTTCGTTGCTGACATGTTCCAACGAGAGCTCATAGAGCTTGTGCTGGTAGATGTAGTAGGCCGCCGTCTGCCTGCCTGCCACGTAGCTTTTGCCATCGGCTGACACGGTGAAGGCTTGTGCCAGTCTGGGTTGGGTGCCGGCATCGATCGCCGTGGCCTTGACCTCGGTGCCGGTGACATCGTCCACCAGAACCAGCTCGGCCGTGAAGGTGTCGCCGGCCTGGGCGTTGCGCACACCGGTCAAATAGCTGCTGGTGGCCGTGACGGCGGGCGTGTCGCTGCTGGGTGTGGCGCTCGCAGCGGGGTCGCTGTCGTCGTTATTGAGGTCACAGGCGCTCAGCAGGG
Source organism: Aquabacterium sp. (assembly GCF_004297345.1). Classification (GTDB taxonomy): domain Bacteria; phylum Pseudomonadota; class Gammaproteobacteria; order Burkholderiales; family Burkholderiaceae_C; genus Aquabacterium. The sequence continues at coordinate 3,131 of NZ_SCTN01000270.1, forward strand.
TGCTGGTGGCCAGCAAGATCAGCAGGCTGGATGAAAGGCGGCTCAGGGCCATGGTTCGTCTCCTCGGTTTGCGCTTTGGAACTGTTTTGCTCACCGTGACGCCGGTGATGCGTGCCATTGCCTGGCGCGCCTGCTCAACGAGAGAAAGGGCGAACCGAGAAAACTGTGATGAAAGTCACAAATATGGCCTGGGCCATTCTGACCAGCGATGTCCGAATCCGTTCTTCGGGCTTGCACCTAGCTGGCGCGCAAGGCTGTAACCAGATGCGTGCCAATGGCGCCTTGAGCCCAGAATTGATTCAGCTTTGAAACAACCTGGACGCGTGCAGGCCCAGGCCGGTGGCCACCGAGGCCAGGCGGTCTCCGCGCACGGCCTTGGCTTGCGGGAAGGCCGCTTCCAGCTGGTCTGTCAGCAGTTTCAGGCCGGTGGAACCACCGGTGAAGTACAGCGCGCTGATGTCGCTCAGGGCCACGCCGGCCAGCTTCACCGTGTCTTGCGCGCAGGCCACGATGCGGCCCAGATCGGCACCCAGGGCCTTGTCTACCTGGGCGGCTTGCAAGGGGCTGTGCAGGCCCTTCTCGATCAGTTGCAGATCGATGTCGGTATCGCCGCCTTGCGAGACGGCGATCTTCGCTGCTTCGGCGCGGCCCACCAGAGCATGGCCCAGGCGTTCCTGGATGACTTTCATCAGGCGCTGGTGGTGTGCTGGGTCACCATAGAAATCGGCCATGGCACGCAACTCGGCGGTGCGCTGTGGCTGGTACACCGTGTTGATCAGGTGCCAGGTGGTCAGGTCGAAGTAGACGCGGCTGGGCACGGGGCGCGGGTCGGCCCCTTTGATGCTGGGGCCGAATCCACCATAGCCCATGGGCGGCATGACGCTGGCCAGCGAGATGTGGCGGTCGAAGTCGGTGCCGGCGATGTGCACGCCGTGGCTGGCGAGGATGTCGTCGCGGCGGTCCAGGCGCTGGGCGCGCTCGGGGCCCACACGCACCACGGAGAAGTCGGAGGTACCGCCGCCGATGTCGGCCACCAGCACCAGTTCTTCCTTGGTGGCTTGCTGTTCGTAGTCGAAGGCCGCGGCAATCGGTTCGAACTGGAAGGACACGTTCTTGAAGCCGACAGCCCGTGCGGCCGCCTCCAGCGAGGCTTGTGCGGCGGCGTCGCGCTCGGCATCGTCGTCCACGAAGAACACGGGGCGGCCCATGACCACGTCATTCAGTGGCTGGTTACCTGCCTTTTCGGCCAGGCTGCGCAGATGGCGCAGGTAGCCGGTGATGACGTCCAGGTACTTCACGCCGAAGCCGTGGCCCACTTCGGTGGTCTGGTCAACCAAGGCCGTGCCCAGGATGCTCTTCATGGAGCGCATCAGGCGGCCTTCGTAGCCGTCGATGTAGGCCTGCACGGCGGCGCGCCCGAAGGTGCGCGGCAGGTTGTCGTCGAAGGTGCTGCCGCGCCAGGTGTTGGCGGGCAGGTCGTCGGCGTCGGTGCAGTAGAAGACCGCCGTGGGCATGGTCAGGTGTTCGCCCTCCAGGGGCACCAGGCGCATGCCCGCGCCTTGGCCGTCTGCGGCTGGGCGAGCGATGGCGATGGCCGAGTTGGAGGTGCCGAAGTCGATGGCGCAATAGCTCATGGGCGGAGAACGGTGACTGCTGGAGGGAAAGCCGAAAAGGAAAGTCGAATCGGGGGGCGCGATTGTAGGCGGTGCGAGGCTGGCGCGGCTTACTGGTCGCGGAATTCACCCGGCGTGGCCCCCGCCCAGCGTCGGAACGCATGGATGAAGGCGGCCGATTCCGCATAACCGATCTGCGCCGCAATGTCTTCAATCGGCAGCCTGGTGTTCTTGAGCAGGTATCGTGCCTTGGCGTAGCGGGCATCGGCCAGCAGGTCGCGGAAGCTGCGGCCGTCTTCGCTGAGCTGGCGGCGCAGGCTGCGCTCGGACATGTCGAAGGACTTGGCCACCTCTTCTGCAGAAGGGAAGTGGTTGTTGAACATGCCCAGGTGGTTGAGCACGCGGTCTGCCAGCGAGGCACTGGTGGCCTCCTGCAGCTTGAGTTGCTGATCGCACATGGTGCGGTACATGGCGTGCGCGTTTGGATCGGCCGTGGGCAGCTTGATCTGCAGATATTCGTTGCGCAGCCAGAAGCGCACCTCGTGCTCGCCCCAGCGCACGGGGCAGCCGAAGTGCTCTTCGTAAGCGGCGGCCTCGGGGGGCTTGGGGTAAGGCATGTCCAGCCGCTCGGCGCGCAGGTTCAGGCCCATGGTGGCCTGCATGTCGCGCACCATCTTGTAGGTGCCGGAGGCCTCGCCATCGACGCGGAAACGGAAGGCCTTGGGGCCCATCATCATCGGATCGAGGATGAGCGCGCTCATGCGCTCGCCTGGTTCCAGGCGCAGCGTGCCATACAGATAAGTCAGGCGCTGGTAGCGGATGCCGGTCTGCAGGGCCTCATAAGCCGTGGCACAGGTCATCAGCAGCATCACCAACGGACCGTACCCCGCCAGCCCGAAGAAGGCCCCCATCTTCAGTCCGGTCAGTGGATCGTGCAGCGTCTCGGCCCAATCGGCATAGATGCGCAACTCGCGGGCGCGCTCGATGCGGGTGGTCGGATCCAGCTTGTCACCAGACAGGCCATGGCGTTGCAGCACGGGCTCCGGGTCCTCGCCCAATTGCTTGAGGCCCTGGACCATGTAGATCAAACCGAGGATGGAGCGGGTGGTCATGCCGTGCGTTGGCCGAAAAAGTCAATTCAACGCCGAATTTAGCATGCGCGGCGTCCTTCGGGCCTGGGTGGAGGCAGTTTGATATTTGTCAACAATTACCGCTGGATGGGGGGTGAATGCGGCCATGTGGCCGAAACGATCAATTTCCTGTCAGAACTGAACATGGTGATTTGAGGACCCGGGGCGCAACATGGCCATGCGCTCGGAGACAAGTCGTCTCGGATCCGAACAGGGAGGCCGAGGCGACGCACCCACAAACCTATTCACCAAAGGTGCCGCCATGACTGATCAAAACGTTTCTTCTTCCCCCGTCCGTGAGGTCGAGGTCGCCATCGCGGGCGCCGGCTTCGGTGGCATCTGCATGGCCATCCAGCTGCAAAAGAACGGCATCAACGACTTCCTGATTCTGGAGAAGAAGAGCGAAGTGGGCGGCGCCTGGCGCGACAACCACTATCCCGGCGCTGCTTGCGACGTGCAATCGCACATGTACTCGTATTCGTTCGAGACCAAGTCGGACTGGACCAAGCGCTACGCCCCCTGGAACGAAATCCAGCAGTACATCCTGGACACCGTCAAGAAGTACAACCTGCGTCCGCACATCCACTTCAACCAGGAAGTGGTCAGCGCCGTGTTCAATGAAGGCACAGGCAAGTGGGTCATCAAGACCGTGGGCGGCGAAACCATCATGGCCCGCCACTGGGTGCTGGCGTCCGGCCCGCTGCACGTGCCTGCCATCCCCGACATCAAGGGCTTGAAGGACTTCAAGGGCAAGGTGATGCACTCGGCCGATTGGGACCACAGCTACAACCTGACCGGCAAGAACGTCGCTTCCATCGGTACCGGCGGCTCGGCCATTCAGTATGTGCCCGAGATCGCGCCCAAGGTCGGCAAGCTGCATGTGTTCCAGCGCACACCGGCGTGGGTCATCCCGCGTGATGAGCGCGGCTACTCGGCCTTCCGCAAGTGGACCTTCAAGGCCCTGCCCTTCACCCGCACCCTGCACCGCTGGCGCCTGTACTGGACCAACGAATCGCGCGTGTGGCCCATCCTGAATCCCTGGATGGCCCGCATCGGTGAAGGCCTGCTCAAGAAGTTCATCTCCTACCAGGTAAAGGATCCCGCGCTGGTCAAGAAGCTCACGCCCGACTACACCCTGGGTTGCAAGCGCATCCTGATCTCCAACAAGTGGTACCCCACCTTCAACCGTCAGAACGTGGAGCTGGTGACCGATGGCGTCCGCGAGATCACGCCTGACGGCATCATCACCCGTGATGGCAAGGAACGTAAGCTGGACTGCATCATCCTGGGCACCGGCTTCATCGTGGACCCTCGCATCTACATGAAGAGCTTCGAGATGCGTGGTCTGAACGGCCACACCGTGCAGGAGGACTGGAAGGTCAGCCCCACGTCCTACCTGGGCATCACCACGGCCAACTACCCGAACATGTACCAACTGGTCGGCCCACACACCGGCCTGGGCCACAACTCCATCATCTTCATGATCGAAGCACAGGCTGAGTACATCATCCAGTGCATGAAGAAGGTCAAGGAAAAGGGCGTGGACTACATCGACGTCAAGCCCCAGGCCATGGTTCGCTTCCTGGGTGAGATGGGCGATGCGCTCAAGGGCACCGTGTGGAGCTCGGGTTGCAAGAGCTGGTACCAGACTGCTGATGGCATCAACTTCGCGATCTGGCCGAAGTCGACCTGGCGCTACTGGATGGAGACCCGCACTGTGAACGAGGCTGACTACAACTTCGTGAAGTGCGGTGGCGCCAAGGCTTCAGGCAAGACCACTGGTGCAGGTTCGTCCAGCATGGGTGGGATGGCTGGTGATCAGGCCATGGCACGCGTGGCACAGCGCTGATCCAAGAACTTGAGGTGTTCAGGAAAGGGCCATCCGGCCCTGCCGCAGAGAGCTCAAATCTCTGTGTGCAGGCGGATGGCCATTGTTTTGACGGGCCCGCGATCGTGGTTGTAGGCCGGGTTGTTGATGCGCTGAAGATCGAGCGTCACGGTGCTGTGGTGCAGCCAGCCATTCGGCAGGCCCAGGCTGTAGAAGCCCTCCAGCGTGTGTTCGTGTTGGTAGCTCAGCGCACCATCACCCACAAAGAAACCGTCTGCACCTGATGCCAGATAGCGTTGGTGTGCGGTAGACAGCCCGTTACGGGCCACTGCCAGCCCCAAGGTATCGGCTGCGCGGCCCCAGGCTTTGCCTTGAATCAGTGTGCCGGCCGACTGCGACTGATCAATCTCGGCAAAGGCGTAGACCTCGCTTTGCCCATCGCTGCGGGCGATGCGTGCAAAGGCCCCAATGTCGTCAGTAAGCGCCTGCTCCCAGGCCAGGCCCCAGCCTTCCTTGTATTGGCGCTGGCGTACCAGGGCGGTGTCGGCGATGGCCGGTGTGGCGCCAGCCTG
>NZ_SCTN01000031.1 GCF_004297345.1 Aquabacterium sp.
TCTGGCGTGCGGCCAAAGGCGCGTGGGTTGGCCACGTCCATGAAACCCAAACCGGCACGGCCCAGTGCGGGGTAGGCGTTCCAGAAGCCTTCAGGGCCGCGGAAGTCTGGCAGGCCGGAGTCCACACCCATGCCGGCACCGGCCGCGATGATCAAGCCATCTGCCTGATCGATGATCTCGGCGGCGTGGCGGATCTGGGCGCGCAAGGCTTCATCAGGAGTGGCAGTGGGCATGGTGGGCTGCTGGGTCATGGGTTTTGATTGCTGCGGGTAAGCGGCCAGAAAAAATTTTCGCATCTCTGCATCCAAATCGGCATCTCTGCCGTTCTTCAGTCAGGCAGGGCGTGATCGCCCCCTTCTTTCTTTAACCAACTGACCATTCTGGAGAACGTTCATGACTTCTGTTCAAACCTTCTGCTTTTCTGCCATCCGCCTGGCTTTTTTCAGCCTGATCGCTTTCACGGTCAAGGCGCAACCTGTTGTGCAAGGCGGCGTGTTGACGGATGCTGCCGGCCGCACCCTCTATACCTTTGACAAGGACCAGGCCAACAAGAGCAACTGCCAAGGCGGCTGTCTGCAGAACTGGCCTCCCTATGTGGCGGCACCCACTGCCGGCGCCAAGCCCATCAACGGCGTGGCCCGTTTCGAGCACGACGACATGCAGCACTGGACCTGGAACGGCAGCCCGCTGTACTACTTCATTGGCGATGCCAAGCCGGGTGACCGCAATGGCGATGGCAAGGGCGGCGTGTGGCATGTGGTCAAGCCAGGTGCCAGCACTGCACCGGTATCGACAGGTTCCAGCTACTGATGCAATGCGCCTGACTTTGGTCAAGTGCACCTGATGGCGCCATGTCTGTGCCGTTATATTTCCGGCTTGTTTCGTCATCAGCGATGAGGTGGCCTACCCATGATCCAGGCACAGGAAGTGGAAGCCTTGTTGGCGCGTGTCGCCATGGGGGACAGGGTCGCCTTCAAATCGCTGTATGACTTGACGGCCGGCCTCCTGCTGGCCACGGCCAACCGGGTGCTGCAAGACCGCAGCCTGGCGGAAGACGTGGTGCAGGATGTGTTTGCCGGCCTGTGGCACAAGGCGGCAGACATGAACGCGCCCGTTGCCCGCAGCCTGGGTTGGCTGTGTGTGATCACGCGCAACCGCGCCATCGACCATGCACGCAAGCGCCCTGCGGATGTCTCCATGCATGGCGTGACCAGCGATGGCGATGACTACACCCACGATGCACCCAGTGACAGCCCGGATGTATTCGAGCAACTGGCCATGGCGCAAGACGATCAATGCCTGCAAGCGTGTTTGAAGCAACTGGCGCCCGAGCCCCGGCAGGCGGTGCTCTTGTCATACCTGGAAGGCTTGACTCACATGGAGCTGGCTGAGCGCATGCAACGCCCCTTGGGCACGGTCAAGGCCTGGACGCGGCGCAGCTTGTTGGCCCTGCGCCAGTGCATGGCGGGTGGTGCAGCATGACGGCGAGCACGAAGACCTACTGGCATCAGCACCCGGACACCATCGACCGGCTGGCCTCTGAATACGCCTTGGGCACCATGCCCCCACGATCGCGCCGTCGCTTTGAAGCCTTGATGCAGCGGCGCCCGGATATCCAGCAGGCCGTCTGGGTCTGGCACGACACGATGGCAGGTGCCCTGGTGGCCCAGAAGCCCCTGGCCGTGGATGCGGCCCAGTGGCCTCGGCTGCAGGCGCGCGTGTTTGGTGCTGCGCCGGCCAAGGCGTCCTGGTGGTCACGCTTGTTCGGCCCCGTGCCATCGGGCATGCTGGCCTTTGGTTTGTTGATGGGCCTGGCCCTGCCTCCATTGCTGCAAACCTGGCATGAGCAGCAGGCCGCGCAGGACATCACGTCGCAGTTGCCTGAAAGCTATGTGGGCGTGCTGGCCACGGCCCAGGGGCAAGCGGGCCTGGTGGTCTCCAGCTTGCGCAAAGGCATGTGGATGGACATCAAGCAGCAACAGGCGGTGCCTTTGCCGCCCGGGCAGGTGTTCTACCTCTGGTTGATTGACAAGGCCGGGCAAGCCCACCCCGTGGCCGCCGTGCCGGAGCTGGGGCAAGGCCACTTTGTGAGCGTGCGCCTGGCTCAGCCGGCAGAGGTGGTGTTCCGTGATGCCGTCGAGCTGGCCGTGTCGATGGAGCCGCAAGGCAGCCAACCGACGCGCCCAGGCGGTGCCTATGTGTACCGTGGCCTGTGTGGCAAGGTCTGGCAGCCGCCTGCGCGCTGAGCGTTGATCATCGATCCTGTGTGGTTCACAAGCCCAGTTCGCTCAAGCCGGGATGGTCATCAGGCCGTCGCCCTTGTGGCCAGTGGAACAGGCGTTCGCCCTCGGCAATGGGCAGGTCGTTGATGCTGGCGTGGCGCACGGCCATATAGCCCTTGTCATCAAACTCCCAGTTCTCGTTGCCGTAGGAGCGAAACCACTGCCCTGCTTCGTTTCGCCACTCATAGGCAAAGCGCACGGCGATGCGGTGGGTGTCAAAGGCCCAGATTTCCTTGATCAGGCGGTAGTCCAGCTCCCTTTGCCATTTGCGGGTCAGGAAGGCTTCGATCTGTTTGCGGCCTTGCGGGAACTCGGCGCGGTTGCGCCAGCGGCTGTCAGGCGTGTAGGCCATGGCCACGCGTTGCGGGTCACGCGTGTTCCAGGCGTCTTCGGCCAGGCGCACCTTCTTGATCGCGTCTTCGCGGCTGAACGGTGGCAAGGGCAGGCGGGGGGCTTCGGTGGGTGTGTTCATGATGATGCGGCTCAAGCTGGAAACATGCCATCCATACCCACATAACCTGGCAAGGCCTGGATGCGATGCAGCCATTGCACAACATGGGTGTAAGGCGCCAGATCCAACCTGGCTTGAGGTGCCAGGGCGATGTAGCTGTACACGGCCAGATCGGCAATCGAGGTCTGTGTGCCCACCAGCCAGTCGGCTTGCGCCAGTTGCTGGTTCAACACGGTCAACAAGTCGGCGCTCAGCTTCTCGGCAGCGGGCACATCCAGCGGGCGGCCAAACAGGTAGTGCAAGCGCAAGGCACCCGGGCCACGGCTCACTTCGCTGGCAGCCACGGAGAGCCACCCCATCACCTGGGCACCCAGAACAGCATCGGCGGGGAACCACTGACCTTGCCCATAACGCTGCGCCAGGTAGAACAGGATGGCCTGGCTGTCTCGCAGCACCACATCGCCATCTACCAGCACTGGCACCTGCCCGAAAGGGTTCATGGCCAGGAAGGCGGGGGACTTGTGTTCGCCCTGTGCGCCGGCCACATTGATGACTTCATGGGGCAGCTTCAACAGGTTCAGCAACAAGCGCACTTTGTGGCTGTTGCCGGAGATGGGGAATTGGTAGAGCTTGATCATGGTGGTCCTCATGGTTTGATGTGGGTGTTGGCCAGCGCCGCTTTCAATGCGGCAATCTCTGCATGCAGCGGTGCAACGGCCTCTTGCACCTGGGCTTCAGTAAAGCGCGGCGTGATGTGCTGCGGGCAGTTCCAGTCATAGGCTTCGATGCTGATGATGAAGGCGCGTTCCACCCGGGCGCGGTAGGAAGGCATCTCCAGCCTGGCGACCAGGGCTGGATCTTCCGATTCGCTGACCAGGCGCACGCGCCCCAGCAGTTTGAGCCTGCGGCGGTTGGCGTAGTCCATCAGGAAGAGCGAGATGCGGTCATTGCCTTGCAGATTACCCACGCTGATGTACTGCACATTGCCTCTGAAGTCGGCAAAGCCAATGGTGCGGGCATCCAGCACCTTCAAGAAGCCCGTCGGCCCGCCGCGGTGTTGCACATAGGGCCAGCCGGTTTCACTCACGGTCGCCTGGTAGAAGCTGTCACGGGCTTCGATGAACTCGGCCTCACGTTCGGTCAAGCTGTCTCGCCGGTCATCGGTGACATCCAGCGAGGCGTAGTTGGCGCGGCTGCCCATGCTGGTCTGCATGGCGCGCACGCCAGGGGTGAAGGCGATGTCGGTGTAGGCGCGGCTCATGGGCGGGCCTCCTGTGAAGGTGGTTTGGGCGCTGGCAGCGTGCTTATAGCGCGACCTTGGGGAAGTCGATGTCCACGCGGCTGGCCTTGCCCAGGATGTTGGTCAGCAGGTTCATGCCCACGTGGGTGATGATTTCAACGATGTCGGCATCCGAGTAGCCAGCTTCGCGTGCTTCGATCAGCTCTGCCGTGGTGATGTCGCCCTTGTGTTCAACCAGGCTGCGCGCCAGCTTCACGGCCACGGCGGCCTTGGCGTCTTCGCTGGATCCGGCGCGGGCTGCAGCGATCTCGTCACCGGTCAGGCCGGCCTTGCGACCGATGGCTGTGTGCGCAGACAGGCAGTACTCGCAGGTGTTCTGCTGCGCGAGGGCCAGCGCGATGCGCTCACGGGTTTGAGGTGTGAGGTTGCCGGCGTTGGCCACACCATGCAGACCCAGGAAGGCTTGCAGCGCCACAGGCGAGTTGGCGAAGACCTTGAGGAAGTTGGGCACCATGCCCAGTTGCCCCTGGATGGCATCCAGCAGGGCCTTCTGTTCGGCGTTGGCGTTGTGTTGTTCGATGACGTTGATGCGGCTCATGGTTCAGTCCTGTTTGGTGGATCTCGCTGCACTTCGCAGCCAGTGACTGAACTGTGATTGATGTTGTTATGTAAGAGAATATGCTGTGAATTGAATAAACTGTTTCGAAAAATGGAATAGTGATGGACAGGCTCTACCTGATGACCGTTTACGTGG
>NZ_SCTN01000271.1 GCF_004297345.1 Aquabacterium sp.
CTCATTTCGAGGCAGTTTTGTGACTTAGTTCCGCCGATTGGCTCAGGCCTTGCGGCGGGTGGCTGCCATCACGCCAAACAGGCCCAGGCCCATCAGCGCCCAGGTGCCGGGTTCTGGCACGGCCGGAGTGGCTTTCACAGACACGCCGTCGATGGACATATAGGCTTTTGATGTGGTCGAGGCCAGGATGAAGGACAGTTGCTGGCTGGCGGCGCCGGCCGTGAAGGTCAGCGATTGCTTGTACCAGTTGGAGCCCAGGTCCAGTTGCGCACCCGAGCCAACGGTCACGCCGTCAACTTGCACGCTGATGGCGTTGCTACCCAGGTAGTTGATGCTGCCGTAGGTGTAGCCAAAGTTGCCAGCTTCCCAGGACACCGTGTATTGCTGGCCCACGGTCAGGCCGCTGAGCGTCTGGCCGAAGCGTTCCATGTAGGTGCCATAGGAGCCCAGGCCCACCCAGGTGCCGCCATCTGTCGATGCGGTGGGTGTGGCGCCGAAGCGCAGCGTGTTGAGCAGGCCGACGTTGTCGGTCGCATCCATGATGTCGGGCGTGCCTTCGAAGATGCTCCAGCCTGTGGGCACACCGTTGTTCGTGATCGGGCCGGTCAGCGAGCCATTGGTGACCAGTTCCTGCGCAGCGAAAGCAACAGAAGAGGTGGCCAGCAGGGCGGCGAGGGCGATGTGACGGATGGTGGTCATGGCGGCTACAGCTTCGGAGATTGAACGGTCAAAACAGTCAGCAGCCCTCGTGGGGCCAGTGCATGAATGCTAGGGGCCGCTGGGGGGCTCAGCCCATCCCCCGACTGCTGGGCTGGCCGGCCTTTTCCGGCAATTGCGTGAATCCATCACACGTGAATTGGCGATCGGAGTCGGGTTACTGCCGCTAACATGGGCGCTTTCCTGATTTCCGCCTGTCAAAAAGGCGTTTTTGAAAGGCGTACGCGCTGTGAGCAACGGACTTTTCACTTCTCTGCCGGGCTTGGCTGTCACACCGGCCAAGACCGATCCGAATCCCCTGGTGATCTATCACGGCAAGTGCCCCGATGGTTTTGGCGCGGCCCTGGCGGCCTGGCTGTACTTTGAAGGGCAGGGCGAGTATCTGGGCGTCACCCACGGCAAGATCGCCGATGTGAGCGAGTTGCCGCCGCTGGAGGGCCGCGCCGTCTACATCCTCGATTTCTCGTTTGACGAAGCCATCATGCAAGGCATCGATGAGCGTGCGGCCAAGCTGGTCATGCTGGATCATCACAAGAGCGCGGCCGACAAGCTGGGCGCGTTCAAGTGCCGTTGCGGAGCTGTGCACTTCGATATGTCTCAGTCAGGCGCGATGCTGTCGTGGAAGTTCTTCCACCCTGAGCAGCCTGTACCCGATCTGATCCGCTTCATTCAGGATCGTGATCTGTGGACATGGGCGATCCCCGAGAGCGCGGCCTTCCTGTCTGCGCTGGATCTGGAGCCCGATGAGTTCCCGCGCTGGGCCGAGATCGTGGCTTTCACGCCCGAGCAGGTGGCTGAGTTCTGCCAGCGCGGCACGGCCATGAACGAGAAGTTCCTGAACCTGTGCCAGGACATCGCACGCGGCGCCTCTCCGGTCACTTTCAATGGTCAGCAGGGCGTGATGGTCAATTGCCCAGGCGCTTTCACGAGTGAAGTGGGCAATATGTTGTCTGCCGAGTGCGGCAGCTTTGCGCTGCTGTGGAGCGTGTCCAAAGACGGTACGGTCAAGGTCGGCTTGCGCGCTGTCTCCACTTACAACGCCATTCCGCTGGCTGAAGCGATGGGCGGCGGCGGGCATCCGCAAGCTTGCGGTTTCCGCATGGGGCCTGAGCGTTTGCCGGAGTTGCTCACGGGTGTGTTCTGGTCAGATCCTGACGCACCTCGCGCCTGATGCGCACGACCTGGGGTGATTGCGCATCCCGGGTCGTGAACTTGTGCGCAGGTCTGGCCTGTTTGCTTCACCATAGGTGTGGCTTTCCGTCGGTTTTACCCACCTTGTCCTGAATCACCCCCGCTAAGATCGTCCGAATCTGTCATTGACATCGACGCCAAGCCCGACTCGACAAAGAGAGGGCGGGGCGTGGCTTGTGAGGGGGGCGCATCTGGAGTTGAAGACCGCCACATCGTTGGAGCAGATCCAGGTCGATCAGACCCTGGAGGACGGCTTTCGCTGCCTGCGATTCCCGGCGATGCTGGAGCGTGCCTTCGTCGAGGCGCATGCTGACGAGCGCACCTTCAAGCTCATCCTGGCGGGCCTCAACTCTTTGCTGGTGTTTGGCGGCATCCTGCTGGCCGATCACCTGATGATGCCAAGGCAATTCGCCTGGGCGCTCACCTTGCGCATCGGCGTATATGGGCCCTTCATTCTGTTGGCCTTGTTCATCTTGCATCGCCTGAGTTATCCGGCGCTCAACGAATGGATGGTGGCGTTGGTGGCCACGGTGGCCAGCGCGATTGTGGCCGTGCTGGTCGTAACTGGCGCAACGATGGTGTCCTATACCAAAGTGGTCGAGTTGATCATCGTCGTGGTCTACGTGGCCGTGTTTGCGCGCTTCTGGCCCATGGTGCTGATGTCGATCATCGTGCTGTGCATTCACATGGCGGTGATGTACCGCGCACCTGATCTGATTCACGGGTGGCGCCTGGGATCCAGCCTCTTGTTGATCACGACGATCAGCTTCGCGCTGTATGGCTGTTATGTGCGCGAGCGCAATGACCGTTACGCTTTCTTGCTGGATCTGCGGGAGCAGACTTTGCGCGGCTCACTCAACGAGGCCAATGAGCGCCTGGCCGAGATGGTGCGCACGGATGCCTTGACCGGTGTGGCCAACCGCCGTGCGTTCGACGAGTTCCTGGCCAGGAACCAGCGCGATGCCGCAGCCTCCTCACGCCCGCTGGCTTTGCTGCTGATCGATGTGGATCACTTCAAGGCCTTCAACGATCTATATGGCCACTCGGTGGGCGATCAATGCTTGTGCGCCGTGGCTGACGCCATTGCATCTTGCTTGCGGCGCCCGGTGGACATGCTGGCGCGATGGGGCGGCGAGGAGTTTGCGGTGGTGCTGGGCGATGCGGATGCGGCCATGGCCGAGCAGGTGGCCATGCGCATCTGCCAGTCGGTGCAGGCCCGTGCCGTGCCTCATGCGGGGTCTTCATGCGCACCTGTGGTGACCGTGAGCATGGGGGTGGCGGTACAAGGCCTGGGCGGGTTCGTCTCGACTGCCTCGCTGACCCAACGTGCTGACGAGGCCTTGTACAGAGCCAAAGCCGAGGGCCGCAATGGCGTGCGTCTGGCCATGGCTGATGGATCGGGAGCGACATCTGCATGTTGATTCACACCGAGCCCGTCAATTTACGGAGAGCCTGGCGCAGGCTCGTTGAACAACAGATCGACGGCATGCGCTTGAGCCCCGATCAGATGCAGCGCTTCAACGCGGGCAGTGCGCCAGATCGCTTCAGGCACTTTCTGTTGACCGGCCTGGGATCTCTGGTGCTGTTCAACCTGTTTTTGATCTCGGACTGGTACATGGTTCCGGATGTGTTCAACCTGGCGATCGCCGCGCGTCTATACGTGCTCACGCCCGCTGTGCTGGCGTTGGTGGTGACGGGGTATGTGGTTCGAGGCTGGTGGTTGGCGCATGTGCCGCCATGGGTGATGGAAGTGCTCGGGATGGTTGGCACGATGGCCGTTTCGGCATCGCTGGGCGTGCTGATGCTGGCAACACAGAGTGAGCAGTTGTCCGTCTACCGCGCAGGCCTGGTGCCCATCCTGGTGTTTGGCAATCTGGTGCAGCGTTTGCGCTTTCGCTACGCGCTGGCATCGACCTTGTTCAACCTGGGCGTGTGTGTGGGCACCATGGCCCTGAGGCAGGATCTGAGTCGACCCTACGCGGTCGTTGAAGTCCCGCTGGCCTTGCTGCTGGTGCTGGTGGCGATCTACACCCTGGTCTCCAACTTCAACCTGGAGATGGATGAGCGTCAGCGCTTCTTGCAAACGGAACGCGCGTATGCATTGCGAACCGAGCTGGAGCACAGCCATCGCAGCTTGGGTGATCTGTCCAACCGGGATCCCTTGACCGGTCTGGCCAATCGCCGGCGCTTTGACAGCTATTTGAATGACGCCTTGCAAGCGTTGCCGGCTTCAGGTTCTGCGCTGGCCTTGGCGTTGATCGATGTGGATCACTTCAAGGCCTTCAACGATCGATACGGCCATCCCGCGGGTGATCAGTGCTTGAGGCTCATCGCGCAGGCTTTGACGGATGCACTGCCGCCTGGTCCATGCCTGCTGGCCCGGTGGGGCGGGGAGGAGTTCGCCTTGGTGATGCAGGGCACCGATCCCGCCGACGCGATGAAAGTGGCCGAGGTCTTGCGTGCTGCCGTGGCTGCCTTGCGCATGCGCCATGAAGCGTCGATCACTTCTGAGCATGTTTCGATCAGCGTCGGCCTGGCCATGCTGGATCGCGTGGAGGATGCCGATGCAAGCGATGCCATCAAGCGCTTGCTCAAGCAGGCCGATCAGGCGCTCTATCAATCCAAGCAGGATGGACGCAACCAATGCACGATGGCTGGCTGATAAGGCCTGGTCAACATCGGCACTTGATGCGATCAGTTCAAGATGCGCTCGATGCGTCTATCGGGAACCAGCCAGACCAGGGCCACGAGCACGTACAGAGCCTGGGCCATCCATTGGCTGTGGAAAGCCAAGGGAATAGCAATCGCATAGATCACGATCGACAGCTTGCCTTTGAGATCACGCCCGATGGCCTTGGCCAGTGGCGCATCCTTTTCGTCGGTGGCAATGATGGTTTGCGCCAGTATCCAATAGGCCGCGCCGGCCATCAGCAGCACGCCTCCGTAGATGGCCGAGGGCAGGGCGGAGAAATGGTTCTCTCCCATCCAGCCGGTCACGAAGGGCAGCAGTGACAGCCAGAACAACAAGTGAAGGTTGGCCCATAACACGCCACCGCTGACCTTGTGCATGGCATGCAGCATGTGATGGTGGTTGTTCCAGTAGATGCCAACGTAGATGAAGCTCAGCACGTAGCTGAAGAAAACGGGAAGCAGGGGCTTCAAGGTGTCCAGGCTCTCGCCATGTGGCACCTTCAACTCCAGCACCATGATCGTGATGATGATGGCGAGCACGCCATCGCTGAAGGCTTCTAGTCGGGTCTTGTGCATGCAGATGTCCGGTCTGACCGAGAGGAATGTCGGCCAGTTTAGCCGGCCATCAATGATCGGTTGGATCTGCAGGCAGAGCTTGGGCGCAATGCTCGATGTTGATATGGATGAGCTGGCCCACAGCTGTGCTCATGCCGGCGGACAAGGGCACCACCATGGTGTGGCGCAGAGTAGGGCTGCCGCCAAAGGCGTAGCTGGCCACCACGTAGTGCTGAGCGAGCGTGTGCTCATTTTGTGATGAACGGCAATCCTTGTAGACATGGTGCACGGGCGTGGGCGAGGCCACCAGAGCCTCCACGCGGGCATGGCGCCACCCATCCTTGTAGGCAGGGTGTTCAGCCGTTGTGGCGCCGCAGCCGGCAGAGAGCAAAGACGCGCTCATCAAGACCGCGCTAGAACGAGTCAACTTACTCATCATCAAATTCCCATGTCTCATGCAGATCGAGCTTCAGTCGCAACGCAGCATGGCGGGCTTCTGCGCGTGCATTGATTTCTGCTAAGGCCGTTTCCATGAACTGGCGTCGTGCCAGCAGCACGTCGGACTGGCTGTATTCGCCCAATTCCCAGGCCCGCACCACGGTTTTGAAAACCTGCTCGTGGCGTTGGCGGGCTTGTTCCTGGCTTTGCCAGGCTGTGAGGGCCGATTGCGCGGTGAGCCATGCAGTTGAAGCCTCGGTGAGGACCTTTTGGTGAATGGCTTCAGCTTGTTGTTCGGCCTCGGTGCGTTGCGCCAGAGCTTGACGTTCGGCTGCGCTGCGTGCTTCGCCGGCCAGCGGCAGGCTCAGCGAGATGCCCATGACACGCTCGGCCCCGCCGCGCTCCGAGGCGGCGTAAATGCCCACGGTTGGATCGGCAGAACGATCCTGGCTGATGCGTTCAGCACGTGCGCCGATCAGTTCTGCATGCAGGCGGGCCATGCGCCATTCGTGGCTGCGCTCTGTCAGCCATTGCGTCACCACCGGGCCTGTGTCGGCTGGGTAGTCGCGCTGTTGGGGCTGAACCAGTTCGATGTTGGCTGCAGCGCTCAATCCGGGATACTGGGTGTCCAGCACAGCCTTGGCCATGGCTTCGCGAGCCTGCGCACTGATCAGGTTGGCGTGTGTCTGGGCGGCGCTGGCTTCTTGCAAACGCCATTCCGTGCGTGCAGCGTCGCCGGCTTTGACTCGGCGTTCGGCATGCCTTGTCAACTCGGCCTGGTCTTTTTCCTGCTCTTGCCACAGGTTGACTGTGGCCCGCTCGCGCAGCCAATCAAACCAGGAACGCAAGAGGCTGCGCGAGGCTTCGTGGATGGCGTCAGCGCGCCGAACTTGGGCCAGCCTGACACCAGCCTCGCCGACGATGCTGTCTTGCCTGGCCTTGTTGCCGGTTCGCAGTGTGCGCTCCAGTGTCAGTTGCGTTTCGGTGTAACGGCGCCGATCGATCAGGCCGTCGCTCAGCGTGTCGCTGGTATGGCGTTGCTGACCCGCCAGTCGCACGGTGAACTCGTGCGGGCCGGCTTTGAGCCTGTCAGCATCGGCTTGGTCTGCCTGCAAGGCTGCTGCCGCTGCGCGCACTTCAGGGTGCGCCAGAATGTGCTGGCGCACTTGATCGGCCGGCGGCAGTTCATCGGTCTGGGCTTGCGCAGCAAGAAGCGGCGAGGCACCGCACAGCGCCATCAGCAGCGCAAGTAAAGTCTTGGAGAATGGGTGTTTCATGGATGATGAGTGGCGCATGCTCAAGCCTCCTTGCCGATGCCGAAGCGCTTGAACAGAATGGGCAGCAGAACCAGCGTCAGCGCGGTGGATGACACCAGGCCGCCGATCACGACGATGGCCAGCGGGCGTTGAATCTCGGAGCCGGGGCCCGTGGCAAACAGCAGCGGCAACAGGCCGAATGCCGTGATGCTGGCTGTCATGAGCACGGGGCGCAGGCGGCGGATGGCGCCGTTGCGCACGGCATCAGCCAGGCTGCGCCCCTGTGCCAGCAACTCGTTGAAGTGATTGACCAGCACCAGACCGTTGAGCACGGCAATGCCCATCAACGCGATGAAACCCACTGATGCCGGCACGGACAGGTATTCACGGGCTGCGGCCAGCGCAAACACGCCACCGATCAGAGCCAGCGGGATGTTGAGGAAGACCAGGGTGGCCTGCCTGGCGCTGCCAAAGGTGGTGTACAGGATCAGGTAGATCAGCCCCAGGGCGATCGGCACCACGATGGCCAGGCGCTGTGCGGCGCGCTGCTGGTTCTCGTACTGACCACCCCAGGTGATGCGGTAGCCTGCAGGCAGTTTGATTTCCTTGGCCACAGTGGCTTGGGCTTCAGTCACAAAGCTGACCAGATCTCGGTCACGCACATTGCTGGTGATGGCGGCAAAGCGGCTGCCGTTTTCCCGGTCGATCTTCACGGGGCCTTCTGTTTCTTCCAGCTTGGCCAGCTGCGTCAAGGCAATAGGTGGGCCTTCACTGACGGGCAGTTGCAGTTGGGCAAACAGGTCTGGTGTCAGCGACAGCGCGCTAGGGCCGCGAACGATCAAGGGCACAC
>NZ_SCTN01000272.1 GCF_004297345.1 Aquabacterium sp.
CGGCCGCGATGACCGGGTAGGACAGTGCCGCATCCAGCTCTTCCAGCCGGCGGGCCAGGCGTTCGAGCGATGATGCGAGCGAGGGCGCCAAGCCGGCGCTCACGCTTTGTCCCCCGATGGGTCATGCCGTGTGGGCACGGATTTGTCGGGCGGGCTGCTGGCCGTGAGGTTGCGGCCGGGCACCAGTTCGCCGCGCAGGAACAGTCTGGACAGGGCGGCCGCTACTTGCGGGCGCTGGCCAGCATCGGCGCTGTGCAGTTCGGCCATGGCGCCGTGCAGCATCTTTTGCGTGAGCCCGCGGGACATGGCTTCCAGCACGGCTTCGATGTCTTCACCCTTGGCAATCAGCTTGCGGGCGCGGGCCATTTCGGCAGCGCGCCAGGCGTCGGCCTGGGTGTGCAGGGCCTGGATCAGGGGGACGGTGGTGCGCTGGTCCAGCCAGTGCACGAAGCCTTGCACGCCGCTTTCGATGATGGCCTCGGCCTGGGCGACGGCAGCCTGGCGTTTTTCGCCAGCGGTTTGCACCATGGTGGAGAGGTCATCGACGGTGTAGAGGTAGACGTCGTCGAGGCGGGCAACTTCGGGTTCGATGTCGCGCGGCACGGCCAGGTCGACCATGAAGATGGGACGGCGCTTGCGGGCCTTCAGTGCCCGTTCGACCGCGCCCAGGCCGATGATGGGCAGGGTGCTGGCCGTGCAGGACACGACGATGTCGAACTCGTGCAGGCGATCGGGCAAGTCGGCCAGGCGCATGGCTTGCGCACCCAGGTGGGTGGCCAGCTTTTCGCCGCGTTCCAGTGTGCGGTTGGCCACGGCCATCGTGCGTGGGTTGCGGGCGGCAAAGTGCGTGGCCGTGAGCTCGATCATCTCGCCAGCGCCCACAAACAGCACCTTGGTGCGGCCCAGGTCTTCAAACAGTTGCGAAGCCAGGCGCACGGCAGCGGCGGCCATGCTGATGGAATGCGCGCCGATCTCGGTGGAGGTGCGCACTTCCTTGGCCACGGCAAAGCTGCGCTGGAAGAGCTGGTGCAGGGTGGTGCCCAGGGTGCCGGCGGTATCGGCTTCGCGCACCGCCTGCTTCATCTGGCCGAGGATCTGGGGCTCGCCCAGCACCATGGAATCCAGGCCGCTGGCGACGCGGAAGGCGTGGCGCGCAGCCGGGCCACCTTCGAGCACGTAGGTGTGGCGCATCAACTCTTCATGGCTGACGCCGCCGATGCCGGAGAGCCAGTCCACCGCCGCGTGCTTGAGGGCCTGCCCGTGGCCGCCCAGGCCGCCTGCGGCGCAGTACAGCTCGGTGCGGTTGCAGGTGGACAGCAGGGCCACTTCAGGGTGAGCGGAACCCGTCAAACGCTGGTGCAAAGTCTTGAGTGTGGGGGCCAGTTGGTCCACGGCGAACGCGAATCGACCACGTAGGTCAACAGCGGCTGTGGTGTGGTTCAAGCCCAGGGTCAAGACGGTCATAGGCGGCGATTATAAAATCCTCCCTTTGCCTGGGTGACGGCTGGACGAACTAGTTCGTCCGAACGACGGGGTTTTTGTGCCTCGAACACACAGGAACCTTCGCCCGATTTGATGCAGCGCAATTTTCGGACGGCGCTGCGCCCGAGGAGCCCCATGGGTTTTCTGGACGCCTTGAACCACGCTTTGAACTTCTTTTTGCCCGCGCTCGGCATGGCTTTGCTGGTGCCCAGCCTGGCTCGCCTGGTGTGGTGGAAGGCGCTCGGTAGCGCGGGCTGGTTCCGTCAGGTGAAATGGGCGTCCTTGATCAACGCTGCGGTGCTGATCGTCGGTTTGTTGTTGACCGGCCGCGATGGCGCCATGCTGACCTACACGGGTCTGGTGCTGGCGTCGGCCCTGACCGTCTGGTGGACGGGATTACGCTGAGCGCGTTGATAGAGCATTAAGACCATGACATACAGCGTCAAAGAGATTTTCTACACACTGCAGGGCGAGGGCACGCATGCGGGCCGTCCGGCCGTGTTCTGCCGTTTTGCCGGCTGCAACCTGTGGACGGGCCGCGAGGCCGATCGCGCCAGTGCCGTCTGCCAGTTCTGCGATACCGATTTCGTGGGTACAGACGGCCTGGGCGGCGGCAAGTTCGACACGGCGCAAGCCCTGGCCGAGCGCATCGCCTCGTTCTGGCCGGCCACCGAGGCGGGCCAGCAAGGCAAGCGCTTTGTCGTGATGACGGGCGGGGAGCCGCTGTTGCAGGTGGATCCGGCCCTGATCGATGCGCTGCATGCGCAAGGCTTCGAGTTGGCGGTCGAGACCAACGGCACGATTGCCGCGCCGGCAGGCCTGGACTGGATCTGCGTGAGCCCCAAGGCCGGCTCTACCCTCGTGCAGACATCCGGCCATGAACTGAAGGTGGTGGTGCCCCAGGCCGGCTTCACGGAAAGCGACCTGCTGGCCTTCGAAAAGATGGATTTCCAGCAGATGCGTGTGCAAGCCATGGACAGCGCGCAGCCCCAGGACCGGAAAAAAGCCATGGAATGGGCGGTTCAGTGGTGCCTGGACCACCCGCGCTGGTTGCTCAGCGTGCAGACCCATAAGACACTAGGTATTCGCTGAAGAAAGTCAGATCAGATGTTCGAGTTGAGTCAGTCGTTTTCCTTCGACGCCGCCCACACGCTCAAGCGCAAGGTGTCGGCCGAAGAGGCCGCAGGCAGCCGCCGCATCCACGGCCACACCTACACGGCCGAGATTTATGTGCGTGGCGAGCGTCAGCCCGAATCGGGCATGGTGGTGGACCTGGCCGTGGTGCGCGAAGTGATTGCCGGGATCCGCAATCAACTGGATCACCACTTCCTAGACGAAGTGGCCGGCCTGGGTGCGCCCACGCTGGAAAACCTGTGCGTGTTCATCTATGCGCAGGCCAAGAAGCAGATCCCACAGGTGTCGAGCGTGGCCGTGTCGCGCGCGGCTGGCGATCGTTGCGTTTATCGCCCCACCCACTGAAGACTGCTGTCGACACTGGCGGCATACTGCGCGCCTATGACTTCTTCGAATCGGGCTAGCAATCTGGCCGAGCGCAGCCGGCAGGCCGTCTGGCATCCCTGCACGCAGATGAAGGTGCACGAGCACTTTCCGCCGCGTGCCATCGTGGCCGCTGAAGGCCCCTGGCTGATTGACGACCAAGGCCATCGCATTCTGGATGCGGTGTCATCGTGGTGGGTGAACCTTTTCGGGCACAACTTCGGCCCGATCCGCGAGGCGATCACGGACCAGTTGGGCAAGCTCGATCACATCATGCTGGCCGGCTTGACGCATCCGCCGGTGGTCGAATTGTCCGAGCGGCTGGCGGGCTTGACCGGCCTGGGCCATGCCTTCTACGCCAGTGACGGTGCCAGCGCCACCGAGATCGCGCTGAAGATGAGCGCACACAGCTGGCGCAACCGCGGCCGTGCGCAGAAGAACCAGTTCATCGGCCTGCAAGGCGGCTACCACGGCGAAACCGCAGGCGCCTTGTCGGTGACGGACATCCCGCTGTTCCGCGAGGCCTACGCCCCCTTGCTGCGCCTGAGTGCCACGCTGCCATCGCCCGATCCGCGCCATGCCGCACCGGGCGTGTCGGCGCAGGCGCATCTGCAATCGACTATTGACGCACTGGCCGCCTATCTCGCCGAGCATCACGAGCACACGGCCGCGCTGATCCTTGAGCCCCTGGTTCAAGGCGCGGCGGGCATGGCCATGTATGCACCTGAGTACCTGCTCGCCGTGCGCCGTTTGTGTGACCAGTACCAGGTGCACTGGATTGCCGATGAGATCGCCGTAGGCTTTGGCCGCACGGGCACGATGTTCGCGCACCAGCAGGCCGTGCTGCCCGATGGCAGCCATGTGAAGCCCGACTTCATCTGCCTGAGCAAGGGCTTGACGGGTGGTGTGATGCCTTTGTCTGCGGTGCTCACGACCGATGATGTGTACGCGGCCTTCTGGGATGACAGCGTGGTGCATGGCTTCCTGCACTCGCACTCGTACACCGGCAACCCGCTGGCTTGCCGTGCGGCGCTGGCGGTGCTCGATACCTTTGCCGCCCGCGACGAGCAAGGGCAGGATGTGCTGGAGCGCAATCGTGTGGCAGCCGCACGCTTCACGGCCATGACAGCGCCGCTGAGCCAGCATCCGCGCGTCAAGGCCACGCGCCACGTTGGCATGATCTGGGCCTGGGACGTGGACACGAGCGAGCCCACCTTTGCATCACGATACCACCGCGCGGCCATGGCCGCTGGCTTGCTGCTGCGCCCGATTGGCTCTACCCTGTACGTGATGCCGCCCTATGTGTTGAGCGAAGCCGATCAATGCTTTCTGGCCGAGGGCATGCTGCGTGTGCTGGATCAGGTGCTGGCCGAGATCGATGCCTTGCCTGATTCGTCGGCACCAGCCGCCCCTGTTGTGCCTGTGCCCTGATGGCATTCTCATCCAACATGACCGCTTACTTCATCACCGGAACCGACACGGGCGTGGGCAAGACCCGCACCAGCGCCGCCTTGATCCATGCCTTGCGCAACGCCGGGCATGCACGTGTGGTGGGCATGAAGCCCGTGGCGGCTGGGTGCGATTGGGTCGAGGGCGTCAACGGGCATCCCGGCCAATGGCTCAACGAGGACGTGGTGGCCTTGCGCGCGGCCTCCAGCCTCCATGTGCCTTCGTCATTCGACAACCCCTATGCCTTGCCTTTGGCTGCTTCGCCGCACATTGCGGCCAGACAGGCGGGCACGGAGATCGACCTTGCGCACATCGAGGCCAGCTTCCACGCCTTGCAGCAGCATGCCGATGCCGTGGTGGTGGAAGGGGCCGGGGGCTTCATCGTGCCGCTGTGCGAGCTGCCCGGTTGCTTCGAGACCAGCGCCGATCTCGCTCAGCGCTTGCACCTGCCTGTGATCATGGTGGTGGGATTGCGCCTGGGCTGCCTGAATCACGCGCTGCTGACGCAAGAGGCCATCCTGTCACGTGGTTTGACGCTGGCAGGGTGGGTGGCCAATGTGGTGGAGCCAGGCATGGCCGAACAGGCTGCCAACCTGGCCACCTTGAAAGCGCATCTGCAGGCCCCGATGCTGGCGCACTGGGGCTGGGATCCTCAGGCTGGTCCGGCAGAGCTGGCGCAGTCCATGCGCCTGCCTTGATATGCGCGCGTGCTGATTGAGTGCTGATTGGCACCTCAGGCGCGCGGTTCGACCACGATCTCGCTTTTCACCGAGTTGGCGATGAAGCAGGCCTCATGGGCCTCGTGGTGCATGTTCATCAGCGCATCGGCATCGGGTTGCTGTGCACCCGCGAACACAACGCGTGGGCGCAGTGTCACATGGGTCACTGCCATCTTGCCCTGCTCATTGCGCGTCA
>NZ_SCTN01000273.1 GCF_004297345.1 Aquabacterium sp.
AATGTCAGCCGCGAGATCCTGCAGGAAAGCCGCGACGTGAAGGCCATCCGGGAGGGTTGCACCAAGCGCATCCTCTCCATGCTGGAAGACATGGCGCACAACGATGATGCCGCGCTGCGCGACAAGTACGCAGCCTTCTGGGGCGAGTTCGGCACCGTGCTCAAGGAAGGCATCGGCGAGGACTTTGCCAACCGCGAGCGCCTGGCCAAGCTGGTGCGCTTTGCCTCCACGCACAACGAAGGCGCCGAGCAGAACGTGTCCTTGGCCGACTACGTCAGCCGCATGAAGGAAGGCCAGGAGGCCGTCTATGTGATCACGGCTGATTCCGTGGCCGCAGCCAAGAACAGCCCGCAGCTTGAGATCTTCAAGAAGAAGGGCATCGAGGTGCTGCTGCTGACCGACCGTGTGGACGAGTGGCTGCTCTCGCACCTCTACGAGTTCGATGGCAAGCCGCTGCAAAGCGTGGCCAAGGGCGCCGTGGACCTGGGCAAACTGCAGGACGAAGAAGAGAAGAAGAAGGCCGAAGAAGCCGCCGAGCAGTTCAAGCCTTTGCTGGAGCGCCTGCAGGCTTCGCTCAAGGATGTGGCCAAGGAAGTGCGCGTCACCACGCGACTGGTGGATTCACCCGCTTGCCTGGTCACCAGTGAGGGGGACGTGTCAGGCCACCTGGCTCGCTTGCTCAAGCAGGCCGGCCAGAACGCGCCCGAGACAAAGCCCACGCTGGAGATCAACCCGGAACACGACTTGGTCAAGAAGCTCGATACTTGCGAGCACTTCGACGATCTGGCGCACATCCTGTTTGATCAGGCCCTGCTGGCCGAAGGTGGTCAGCTGGAAGACCCCGCCGCCTACGTGCGTCGCATCAACGCCTTGCTGGTGACCGCCGCTGTGTGATGCGGTTTTGAAAAGACCTGTCTGGCGGGATGCCGGGCAGGTCAGTTGCGCTGATTGGCCATCTTCGGGTGGCCCAGGTCACTGTCAGCGTCGCCATGTTCGTTCAGGCCGGATGGCGATGTGGCGGCTATGCCGTCAAAGCGGCTGTCCATCGCAAAGAACGAGTCCTGCGCGAAGCTGGATTCGGCCCAGCGTGCGGCCCGTTCGGCGCGTCTTTGCTTGAGTTTGCGCGCCAGCTGGTCGCCAGCGTCGTGCAAGCGATCAGGCGAGACGTGCGCCAGATCGGGGTTTGTGCCGGTTGGGCCGAGCGCCCAACCCGCCATCAGGTTGGATGTGGGCCATTGGCCCGGCAGGCAGCGCACATAGCGAACGCGGCAGGCGTCCAGCACGGCTTCCTTGAGCTTTTGCGATTTGCGGGCGGCCTTGCCTGGGTTGCTTTCAATGTCGATCACCGACACGACCACGCCGTTGGGCGTGCACACCGCCATCGACACGTGCAAAGCTTGAAGGCGCTCATACCAGGCCTTGGCGTCATGTGCTTCAGCGGTCTGGCAAAAACGCAGCAAGCTGACTTTGGCCAGCACAACGTGATGGGGGAGCGCAGCACGCAACTCGCGATAGAGCGCGCGCTCATGCACACTGAACAGCGGCCTCGCGTTCAGATT
>NZ_SCTN01000274.1 GCF_004297345.1 Aquabacterium sp.
GGTCTGGAAGTTGAGCTGGCTGTTGCTCAGATCACGTGGCTGCAAGTTGTTGATGGTGGGGGCACCATTGACCATGTCCTGCGCCAGCTTGTCGAGTTCCTGTTGGTACGCGGGTTGGGTATAGGGGCCAAACAGGGTGCTGCCGCCTTCGTAATCCTGGATGCTGTATTCCTCGGGCGTGGTGATGTATTCGGTGTAGGCATTGCTGTAGCCCACCACCAGTACCTGCTTGATGTCCACGCCCAGCGTGTGGGCCAGTTGCCGGCGGATGCGGTAGCCCGACATGATGGTGGGCTCGCCCGGCAGGGTTGCCAGATAGAGCTGCCCCACGCGCACGAGTTGCAAAGGCAAGACCTCCGGCGCCCATGGATAGGGCTTCATCTCGCCGACGGGGATGACCACCTCCTTGACGCCATGGCATTGGCGCAGCGTCTCCGACGGCCAGAACACCAGGCCACCTACTGCGGCGAGGAAGGGGTTGGCCTGGCCTTCCTTGGCGATGCCGGGGCCGGGGCCATCCTCTTCACTGCCTGCAGCAAAGCTGGTGCCCAAGGCTGCCGGGCAGGTGGTGTGGGGCTTGCCGTCTGCCGTGTAGGCGCCCGATACGGTGACCTGGCTCATGTCCACATAGCGCATGCGGTAGTCCACGGCGCCTTGCAGCAAGGTGCTGGATTGTTTCGACAAAGCCTGGGCCTTGTCGGCCTGGCGTTGGCCGATGATGCGGGTGTTCTCGAACTCGTCTTCCGTGGGCCCGCTACCCGGTTTGAGGTTCAGGTTGGGCGACATGTCCCCAGGGTTGGTTTGCGCGAAGGCCGCGACAAACGGGTTCTTGTCAGCACGGTAGTTCACGCCGGCCTGGTCGTGCTCCCAGTGATAGGCCGCATAGCCTTTGTTGTCGCCACTGATGAGCGTGTTCTTCTGAGTCATGCTCGTGCCGTGTGTGGGGAACAGGCTGAGCGCCCCCACGGCCTTGCCACCTTGGCGAAAGGTCAGCACGCTCATGAGCGGATCGATCTCCAGCGGGAAGGCGGCACGGTCAGCGGCGGCATTGAGGCGAAACGCCGGCGCAGAGCGGTTGCGGCTGGCGTTGGTCAGCTCACCCTGGTTGAGCGTGATGTCGCCAGGTGCCTTGCTTCGATGGGCTTTGTCGATGGCCTCGACGATGCCGTCCACGATGGCCTCGAAGGTCTTCTTCTGAAAGCCCAGGATGGTGATGTTGTAGAGCGCGTAGTGCGAATAACCACCCGGGCCGGCGTGCGTGTGTGTGGCGCTGATCAACACGTTCTGCGCGTTGTACAGCGTGCCGTACTTGCCAGCCAGGCGCTTGAGCACGGCCTGGTGAATGGCTTGCGTGACCAGGCCCGTGTCCGTGATGACGACGACGGCCGACTTCTGCGTGGCGGCATCCTGCACGATGAAGGCGCGGGCCCGCAGGCGCTGGTGGATGCCCGATGTCTTCTGAGCCAGATCGGCATAGCCCATCATGCCGACCTCGGCGGCCTCGCCGGTGATGTCGCTCATGCCCACACCCACTTGATAGGGCTGAGCAGCGGCCGCTTGGGCCATCTGGTGGGGCATGAGGGCCCACGCGGTTGCAGCCGTGGCGGCGAGCATGGAGAGGCGGCGAGGTGCGTGCATGTCAGGCTCCTGTTGGTGGGCGTTGAATCGTCGCGTTGA
Organism: Aquabacterium sp.; assembly: GCF_004297345.1. Lineage (GTDB taxonomy): Bacteria > Pseudomonadota > Gammaproteobacteria > Burkholderiales > Burkholderiaceae_C > Aquabacterium. The sequence continues at coordinate 1,678 of NZ_SCTN01000274.1, forward strand.
TCAGAAGCGCTTGGCGATGCTGGCCATCAGCGCGGGTTTGTCGATGCGCTTGACGGCGGTGTTGTCACTGTTGAGTGCGTTGCCGTAGTAGCTGTTGCGCATCGAGCCACCCACGATGTCAGCTTCGAAGTCAAAACCCCAGCGTGTGTGGATCAGGCCGAGCTTGTAGTCCACCGTGTTGAGGAAGGAGAAGTTGTGCACGGCCGTGTAGCCCACGTGTGTGAACAGCTTGGTGTTGCTGTTGAGCGGGATCCTGGCTTCGACTTGCAGCAGTTGCGAGCCGCGGCTGTTGTGATAGCCACGGTCATAGCAGGACATGGCTTCGGACAGATCTTCGCCGCCGTTTTGAATCACGCCGATTTGTGCCGCGGTACCGCAAACGGTGGAGGTGTTGTTGCCGCGGAAGTCCTTGCTCAACACGAGCAGGTAACGGGCTTCGATGATGCCGTAGCCAAACTCGAACAGGCCGAAGGTGGTGTCGAAGTTGGTCTTGATCAGCTCGGCAGGGTCGCCGTTGGCGTATGCGAGTTCGTTGTCATGCACCTCGACGGACGAGCCGGGGAACATCTCGTGCGCCGCACCCGCACCGAAGTGCCAGCCATCAGGTTTGCCCCAGCGATAGCCCAGTGCAGCCAGTGCCGTGGTCTTGTTGCCATCAGGGAAGCTTTCCTTGGCCACGGTGCCCAGTTGCAGATAGCCCAGGAAGCCCGATTCGTGCGCGGCCGTGACCGTGAATTCGGCGCCAGGGCGGCGGTAGGTGTCGGACAGACCGTTGGTGCGGCGGTCTGTCAGCACCTTGGCTTCCATGTCGATCGAGTAGCTCTGGATCTCGGGCTCGCCGGGGGTTGCTGCTTGTGCAGGCAAGGCGCAGGCCAGGGTGAGCGCAGCCAGGCT
>NZ_SCTN01000275.1 GCF_004297345.1 Aquabacterium sp.
AATTGGGATGAGCCCGCTGCTGCGCGTTTCAAAGCGGCCATGGATGAGGATTTCAATACGCCGATGGCGGTGTCCGTGCTGTTCGATCTGGCATCGGAAGTGAACCGGTCCCAATCCGTGGAGGCCGCGCGTTTGCTGAAGGCTCTGGCGGGTGTGCTGGGCTTGCTGCAGCAGGCGCCCAAGGCCTATCTGCAAGGCGGCGGCGCCGGCTCGGGTGTTGATGCGCCGGTCATCGAGGCCTTGATCGCGGCCCGTGCCGAGGCGAAAAAGGCGCGCAATTTTGCAGAAGCCGATCGCATTCGCCATGAGTTGACTGCGATGGGCGTTGAGCTGAAAGACAGCGCGCAAGGCACGACCTGGGTGAAAGCTTAAATGGGTACTTCTCCCGCCAAGCCTCCCGCCACGGGTGACGTCGCCAGCTTGCTGGTGACGCCTCCGTATTGGGACGAGGCCTGCAAACATCTGGCCAAACGGGACCGGGTGATGCGCAAGCTGATTGCCGATCATGGCTCCGCGCGGCTGTACAGCCGTGGGGATGCCTTTACCACGCTGGCGCGCTCCATCGTCGGGCAGCAGATTTCTGTCAAGGCTGCGCAGTCCGTCTGGGAAAAGCTGTTGATGTTGTTCGGGCAGCAAGCACCTGATCAGCGTGCACCGCTGTCCGTGCAGGGGCTGCTGGCCCAAACGCCCGAAAGCTTGCGGCAGGTGGGTTTGTCTGCGCGCAAGGTAGAGTACATGCGCGACTTGGCCAAGCACTTCGACGAAGGTCAGGTGCATGTGGGCCAGTGGCAGCAGATGGACGATGAGGCCATCATTGAAGAGTTGATCGACATCCGCGGCATTGGCCGCTGGACTGCCGAGATGTTCCTTATTTTTCACTTGATGCGGCCCAATGTGTTGCCGCTGGATGATCTGGGCCTGATCAAGGGCATCAGCTTGAGCTATTTCAGTGGCGAGCCTGTGTCTCGCGCGGAAGCTCGTGATATTGCTGAAGCCTGGGCGCCGTACCGCACGGTCGGCACCTGGTACCTGTGGCGCAGCCTCGACCCGCTGCCCGTGGAATACTGACAAGGCCTGGAGTCTAGGAAAGGACGACCGCCATGAGCAAAAGACACTTTCTGGAATTCGAGCAACCGATTGCCGAACTGGAATCAAAAATTGAAGAGCTGCGTTATGTGCAGAGCGAATCGGCTGTCGATATCTCTGAAGAGATCGACCGCTTGAGCAAGAAGAGCCTGCTGCTGACCAAGGACATTTACTCGACCCTGAGTCCCTGGCAAGTCACGCAGATCGCCCGCCATCCTCAGCGCCCCTATACGCTGGACTACGTGAACGAGTTGTTCACTGACTTCCAGGAAATGCACGGGGACCGTCATTTCTCGGATGATTTGTCCATCGTGGGCGGTCTGGCTCGTTTCAACGGCCAACCGTGCATGGTCCTGGGTCATCAGAAGGGGCGTGATACCAAGGAGCGCGCGATGCGCAACTTCGGTATGTCTCGCCCTGAGGGCTACCGCAAGGCTTTGCGTCTGATGCAAACGGCCGAGAAGTTCGGTCTGCCTGTGTTCACCTTTGTGGACACGCCCGGCGCTTATCCCGGCATTGGTGCTGAGGAGCGAAATCAATCGGAAGCCATTGGTCGCAACATCTTCGAGATGGCGCGCCTGGAGGTGCCCATCATCACCACCATCATCGGTGAAGGTGGCTCGGGTGGCGCGTTGGCGATCAGTGTGGCTGATCAAGTTCTGATGATGCAGTACTCGGTGTACTCGGTGATCTCGCCCGAGGGCTGTGCGTCCATCCTCTGGAAGACAGCAGACAAGGCCTCGGATGCTGCCGAGGCACTGGGCATCACAGCACATCGTTTGAAGGCTCTGGGTTTGATTGACAAGATCGTCAGTGAGCCCGTGGGCGGTGCGCATCGCGATCACAAGCAGGCCTGTGCGAACCTCAAGCGTGCACTCAATGACGCCATGCGCCAACTCAGCGACATGAAGGTCAAGGACCTGCTGCAGACGCGCTACGACCGCCTGCAAAGCTACGGCCGTTTCAACGACACGAAGGAGCATTGAGCTTCGGCGGCGGCGGTGCGGTGCATGAGGGGTGGTGATGCAGGCCGGTGAAACACCGCTGTACCGTGTTGCCGTGGCCTATAGCGCCGGACGGGATTCGACGGCCTTGTTGCATGCAACGGCTTGCGCGGCGCGCGAGTCGGGTGGTGTCGAGGTCTGGGCGCTGCATGTGCACCATGGCTTGAGCCAGTATGCGGATGCCTGGCTGGCGCATGCCGAACAAACTTGCGCAGAATGGGCAGACCAAGGCTTGCCGGTGCGCTTGTTGGCGCGCAAGGTGTCGGTTCCGCTGGAAGCGGGCGCCAGTGTCGAATCTGAGGCGCGTCGGGTGCGCTATGCGGCTTTGTTCGAGATGGCGCATGAGGTCGGTGCCGATCTGGTGCTGCTGGCACACCATCGGCGTGATCAGGCGGAAACCGTGCTGTTGCAGGCTTTGCGAGGGGCTGGTGTCAAGGGATTGGCAGCCATGCCTGCTGATGCATCGCGGGACGGCCTGCGCTGGGGGCGCCCTTGGTTGCATCATCCACGCGAGGCCATCGAGGCCTATGTTCATCATCACGGCCTGCAGTTTGTGGATGACGACAGCAATGCTGATGAGCGTTTCGCTCGCAATCGACTGAGGCTGGCGGTATGGCCGGTGCTGGAGGCCGCCTTTCCTCAGGCCGAAGCGTGTCT
>NZ_SCTN01000276.1 GCF_004297345.1 Aquabacterium sp.
GCCGAGCGTCACCACCGAGACGCATACATGCTGGATTCAGCCTTTGACAAGGCGCACATTGAAGTGCCATGTAGATCGCTCGCAGACCGGTGGATCGTCGAGCTCCGGGTATGCCGTTTCGATTGATGATGAGCTGAAGAGCGTTAACTGAGACAGGCCGTACTCCTGCATCACATGGCTCAAGCAGAACCCCACGCTGAGAGTCATGGCTGGGGGATCGTTTGTGCGAGAACCGGTGGGCGCACAGGGGCAGGCGCGGTGTTCTCTTACACCAGTTTGTGGACACGAAGAGCGCACTCCTTGTTTGTACGAAACCAGGTCCGGAGACAGAGGTGTCCCGATGCGGACAGGAATGAACACCTAAACGGCTACCCACGGCACTGACCGCTTTTGCGCTAAACAGAGATTAGATGGTACGCGTGACCAGGGCAACGCTGACCAAGCCGCAGCAAGATCTTCCTCACTGGCCTAATACGCTGCCCTTGCTTGGGCGCTTGCTTCGGACAAACGTCCCCACAAATCCAGTTCCCAACTGGTGTTGGCCGTCAGAGCCATGCTGATGCCAATTCGCTTGCCAGCATTGACAGACTGGTCATTGGCAGGTGTGCAGCTGCGCGTCACCGATGTCCCCACAGACAAGCTTGGCCACAAGGCGCTGCTGCTGGGGCATCCACCGCAGCACGTGCGCTGACCAGCTGGGCTGACAAGCCCTTGAGGCTTTCATCGCCGAGCACCAAACGTCTGGCCAAGTCGTTGAGCACAGGGTCGTTGAAAACCGTCAACCAATCGGCGGACGTGGCGGCCGCTTGGGTGCTGGCGCCGTGTTGCCAGATGCACTCCTCTTTGAACGCAGCGGGAGCGGCTACTGGCTCGGGTGGCGCCACATGCGTCACAGCGCAGGCCGACATCAGCAGGCTGACAGCGGCCGCGACAAGCAAAGGGTGATGCGTCTTCATGATGCGGATACGGGTGTGGCCATGACTGGCGGTGTCATCAAGCGTGCCTTGCGGGCGCGACGGCTGCGTGAGCTCAATCGGTCCATCAGCACAAAGACGACCGGTGTTGTGTACAGCGTGAGCATCTGACTGAGCAGCAGGCCGCCCACGATGGCCATGCCCAAGGGCTGACGCAGCTCTGCCCCATCGCCATGCCCCAAAGCCAGTGGCACGGCGCCAAACATAGCCGCCACGGTGGTCATCAAGATAGGCCGCACACGCAGGCAGGCCGCGCGGTAGATGGCCTGCACAGCGGTCACATCGCTGTGGCGCTGTTGGGCAATGGCAAAGTCGATCATCATGATCGCGTTCTTCTTGACGATGCCGATCAGCAGGATCACACCGATCAGAGCGATGATCGAGAACTCGGTATCAAACAACATCAGCGCCAGCAAGGCCCCCACGCCTGCCGATGGCAAGGTCGACAGGATGGTCACCGGGTGAATGAGGCTCTCGTACAGCATGCCAAGCACCAGGTAGATGGCCACAATGGCCGCGCCAATCAACATGGGCTGTGAGGACAGAGACTGCTGAAACGCACTGGCCGTGCCTTGAAAGCTGCCACGCATCGACACGGGCGTGCCCAGCTTGGCCATGGCCTGGGTGATGGCCTGCGTGGCTGAGGACAGCGACACGCCCAGTGGCAGGTTGAAGCTGATGGTCGATGCCGGAGAGCCGCTCTGGTGGTTGACCGACAAGGGTGCGTTCGTAGTCTCGAAGCGCGTGAAGGCATCCAGCGGCACCTGCTGACCGGCCTTGCTGGTCACGTACAGACGATGCAGTGTCTGTGGCCCTTGCAGATATTCGGGCGCCAGTTCCATCACCACACGGTATTGGTTGAGCGGGTTGTAGATCACGCCCACCTGCCGTTGGCCGAAGGCATCGTTGAGCGTGCTGTCCAGCGAGGCGACCGATACGCCCATGCGGGCAGCGGCCTCACGGTCAATGATCAGGGATGTTTGCAAGCCCTTGTCTTGCTGGTCGGCATTGACGTCGGTAAGCTCGGGTAACTGGCTCAGGGCGTTGCGCACCAGCGGGCCCCAGGTCCGCAGCGTGTCAACGTCATCAGCCTGCAGCGTGTACTGGTACTGCGAGTTGGACTGCCGACCACCCATACGGATGTCCTGCACAGGCACCAGAAACAGGTTGGCACCGGGCTCATGCGCCAGCTTGCCACGCATGCGTGCCACAAAGCCATCGGCCGATACATCGCGTTCCGCGCGCGGCTTGAGCGTGACAAAGAAACGCGCACTGTTGGTTTGATCGCCACCGGTTTGCCCCACCACTGTGGACACGGCCGGGTCTGCGCCGACGATGCTCGTGAAGCGGTCCAGCCTGTCGCGCATCATCTGGAACGAGCTGCCCTGATCTGCCTGCACATTGCCCATGATCACGCCCGTGTCCTGCTGCGGGAAGAAGGTCTTGGGGATGCTGGCGTACAGATAAAAATTCAGCCCAACCACAGACAGCAAGGCGAGCATCGTCAACCCTTGATGGCGCAAGGTCCAGATCAGGGAGCGCC
>NZ_SCTN01000032.1 GCF_004297345.1 Aquabacterium sp.
TGCTTTTCACCAAAGTGGGTAAAGGCCCAGACGCCTGCGCCCAGCACGATGACGATCAGGCCAATTGCCAGTTCCAGCGCCCAATCGCTGAGGCCGGAAGAAGATGAGTCGGTCTTTGCAACGGCCATCAAGGCCCTCCGTGTGAATGACCTTGAAACCATACTATGCGCGACAGAAGTCGCTCCATGCCCCATCCGGTGTGGTGAGACAAACGTCACGCTGTTGGTGCCATCGAACCCCAAGGGCGGCGTGCGTTTGATCGATGACGCCAGTCAGTCCAGCATCCAGGCGGGCTGATCATCCGGTGTTTGCATGACGTCGATTTGCTGGCGCAAAAGGTCAAGCTGTTGTTGCCAGTAGGTGCCAGATTCAAACCAGGGGAAGGCTGCAGGGAAGGCCGGGTCATGCCAACGGCGAGCCAGCCAGGCGCTGTGGTGGATGATGCGCAGGGTGCGCAAGGGTTCGATCAACTTGAGTTCGCGCCAGTCGAACTCGGCCATTGATTCGTAGCCGTCCAGCAGGGCGTTGAGTTGGCTTTGGCGATCTCTGGCGTCACCACTGAGCATCATCCAGAGATCCTGGATGGCAGGGCCCATGCACGCGTCATCGAGGTCCACGAAGTGGGGGCCGTCTGGTGTCCACAGGATGTTGCCCGGGTGGCAGTCGCCGTGCAGGCGACGCAGGCGCAGACCGTCAACGCGATCGAAGGCTTGTTGGCACAGATCAAGCGCCTGATCTGCCGCAGCCAGCCAGTTGGCACGTTGTTCGATGGGCAGGCTGTGTTCGCTGTCGGCCAGCCACTGGCGTGCTTGCCGCCCGGTTTGTTCAACCCCCATGCTCAGCCGATGCGTAAAGGGCCGTTGCGCGCCGACAAGGTGCAGTCTGGCCAGAAAACGGCCCAGCCAGGTGAGCACTTCGGGGTCTTCCAGTTCCGGCGAGCGACCGCCACGACGTGGGCTGACGGCCACGCGATGGCCTTTGAAGTGACCCAGTGTGGGCGGCAGGCCTGACACGCTGGCGCCAGCTTGCATCGCTTGCAGCGTGATGGGCGGCACGGCGGGCACCTCAGCCGCTACCAACTCCTGGCTGAAGGCGTGCTCTTCCAGAATCTGCGCATCGCTCCAGCGACCGGGGCGATAGAACTTGGCGACCACGAATTCACCGCTGTCCAGTCCGATCTGGAAGACGCGGTTTTCGTAGGAGTTCAACTGCAGCAGCCGTCCGTCCACGCGCTGCCCCAGCGCTTCAAGTGCATCGAGAACCAGGTCGGGCGTGAGATCGGCGTAAGGGGTATCGGCGTGCATGCGCCATCTTACCGATCAGAGCTGGGTTTGCTGGCGACCCCAGAGCACAAGCTGATCGTTGATGAGGTGCATGATCAGGCCGCTGCCCGCCAGTTGAATGGCCAGTTGGCCGGCTGACAAGGAGATGTCCACGCCATTGTCAGAAGGAACAAGCGTCAAGGCCAGTATGGCGCCAGCAAAGGGCAGGCAGGCGGCCAGTGAGCCTGCCGTCAGCGCGCGCCAGTTGAGGTGGTGACGACGACCGAAAGCGCGCAGGACCCCCAAGCGCCATGCGGCCACGAAGAAGTTCGTGACCAGCACAAAGGACAGGACCATGACACCGATGAGGGGGGCAAATGCATTCATAGTGGCGCCAGAGGATACTGACTTCACTTGAGTTCGCAAAGGGTTAACCCGCAACCGAGGGGGA
>NZ_SCTN01000277.1 GCF_004297345.1 Aquabacterium sp.
CCTGGGTGGCTGGGTTGTTGGCGTGGTGATGATCGGCGTGGACCAGGGCGCGTTCTGGTCACAGATGCAAAACGGTGTCGAGGTCTGGGCTGACGTCGGCAACGGCATGCTCAAGAGCGTGGTGTTCGGCCTGACGGTGACCTTCGTGGCCTTGCTACAAGGTTATGAATGCCAGCCTACGCCAGAGGGTGTATCGCTGGCCACGACGCGTACCGTGGTGATGGCCTCGCTGGCCGTGCTGGCGCTGGACTTTGTGCTGACAGCCATGATGTTCTCGATCTGAGATCGGGCAGGCTGCAAGGAAGAACAAGATGCAGAAATCAAAACATGATGTGTGGGTTGGCCTGTTCGTGCTGCTGGGTGCGGCCGCCATCCTTTTTCTGGCGCTGAAGGCCGGCAATCTGTTGACCCTGTCGTTTGACAGCGGCTACAACGTGGTCGCTCGCTTCGACAACATTGGCGGTTTGAAGCGCCAGGCTGCGGTCAAAAGTGCAGGCGTGGTGGTTGGCCGTGTGCAGTCCATCACCTTTGACACCAAGACCTACCAGGCCCAGGTCGAACTCACCCTCAACAAAGGTGTGGCCTTTCCGAAAGATACGTCAGCCAAGATCCTGACCGCGGGCCTGCTCGGCGAGCAGTATATCGGGCTGGAGCCTGGCTACGGTGAGTCCAATCTGGTTGCTGGCGATACGATCAAGAGCACCCAGTCGGCCATCGTCCTCGAAAACCTGATCAGCCAGTTCCTCTACAGCAAAGCAGCTGAAGGGAGCGGTGGCAAGGAGGGGCAGAAGTGAACAGCAAGAAAACTGCTTTGCTGCTTGGCTTGGTGCTGGCCGGTGCCTTGCAGGGCTGCGCCACGCGCCAGAACCCTGATCCGCTGGAGCCCTGGAACCGCAAGGTGTTCAGCTTCAATGAATCGCTGGATGCCAATGTGCTCAAGCCCGTTGCCGAAGGCTACAAGGCCGTGACGCCGGAGCCGGTACGTACTGCCTTTACCAATTTCGTCAGCAACCTCAAGGATGTCTGGTCGACGGCCAATCTGTTTCTGCAAGGGCGTTTCAAGGACGGCACGCTGGGCGTGATCCGGGTCACGGTCAACTCCACCTTTGGTCTGGGGGGCTTGATCGATATCGCCACGCCCATGCAACTCTACAGATCCAATGAGGATTTCGGGCAGACGCTGGGCGTGTGGGGTGTCAAGCCAGGGGCTTACATCGTGTGGCCGTTGTTGGGCTCATCCACCCTGCGTGATTCGGTGGGTATTCCGGGGGATCTGTACTTTTCTCCCTCGACGCTGGGTACGTACCCGCGTGAAGTGAACCTGCTGCGCGCCTTCCAGTTGGTCAATGCGCGCGCCAATTACTTGAGCGCGACCAACCTGGTCGATGATGTCGCGCTGGACAAGTATTCCTTTGTGCGTGACGCCTACCTGCAGCGCCGCCAGAACCTGATCTACGAAGGCGACCCGCCCGAAGAGGACGAGTTGGACGATCCTTCTCAGCCTGACAATGCGGCTCCGCCAGCAGCGGGTGCCAGCGAGGCTGGTGCGGCATCTGCACCAGATGCGCCAGTGAAAACAAGCCAAACTGAGTCTGCCGAGAATCCATGGGCCATGTTCCCCTGATGCAGGCAGGTTTGGCGTAAAGAAAGATAATCGAGGGCTAGCAGGTCCACCAGGCGCGGCTTTGTCGCGTTAGTGGATGGCATGCTCTCCGAAAGGGACCACAACATGTCTTCCATCAATGTCATCACCGTTCGTCTGATCGCCGCCGCCGCCATGTCGCTGGCTGCGCTGTCAGGCGCTTGCGCCGCTACCGAGGCTGTGGCGACGACTTCTGCCGCAGCTTCCGCACAAACGCCGGACGCCTTCATCAAGACCATCACCACCGAGGTGTTCGCCACCGTCAAAGGTGACAAGGCCATCCAGTCCGGCGATCTCCACAAGGTGATCCAGGTTGTGGACAGCAAGATCATGCCCAACGTGAACTTCACGCGCATGACCGCGACAGCCGTGGGTCGGGCATGGCGTCAGGCCACGCCTGAGCAGCAAAAACGCCTGCAAGACGAGTTCAAGACTTTGCTGATCTATACCTACTCTGGTGCCGTTGCCCAGATCAAGGATCAGGTTGTCGAGTACAAGCCCATGCGCAGCCGCCCTGAAGACACCGAGGTCGTGGTGCGTACCATTGTGCGTGGCAAGGGCGATCCCATCCAGTTGGATTACCGCCTGGAAAAGGCCGGCGACAGCTGGAAGATCTATGACGTGAATGTGTTGGGCGCCTGGTTGGTCCAGACCTACCAGAGCAGTTTTGCCCAGGAAGTCAACGCCACGGGCATTGATGGCCTGATCGCCAAGCTGGTGGAGCGCAACAAGCAACTGGCGACCAAGAAGGTCGCTGGCTGATCAAGGACCATCCATGCTTTTGCTGCCCGCCGTCATCACGCACGCCGATGTGCCCCATGTGCTGAGCCTGTTCAAGCAGACGCTGGACAAGGCTGCCAAAGGCAGTTCGGATGCGGCCATGTTGACGGTGGATGGCTCAGCCTTGGAGCGTTTTGATTCGAGCGCCTTGGCCGTGCTGCTGGAGTGCCAGCGCATGGCGCGCGCGAAGGGCAGGGCCTTTGCGGTGCAGTCGCTGCCGGCTCGCTTGACTGAGTTGGCGCGCCTCTACGGCGTGGACGGCTTGTTGCAGTCAGCCTGATTTGCAGGCCTGCTGCAAATCAGTCAGGCTTCTTCCGCCCACGCAAAACCGTCGCGCGCCACCAGGGCGCTGGCTGCCGGTGGTCCCCAGGTACCAGCCGCATAGCCGCGCACGGTGCTGCTGTCATGCGCCCAGGTATCCAGAATCGGCTCTACCCAGCGCCAGGCCTGTTCCTGCTCGTCCGAGCGAACAAACAGATTGAGCCTGCCAGCCAGGGCGTCCAGCAGCATGCGTTCATAGGCACCCACGCGGTCGGTAGGGAAGGCCTTGTCAAAATCCAGGTCCAGTGACACGGGTGACAAGGTCTCTGGCATCGCACCGACGCCCGCAGAGGCCACTGAACCCTTGGCGGCCAGCAGGTGCAACTCCAGCCCGTCTTCCGGTTGCAGCTTGATCACCAGCTTGTTGGCCGTGTGGGCACCGGGAAAGATCGGGTGCGGCGTCGGGCGGAAGTTCACCACGATGTCGGCGTGGCGGTCTGCCATGCGTTTGCCGGTGCGCAGGTAGAAGGGCACGCCAGCCCAGCGCCAGTTCTGCACTTCGCAGCGCAAGGCCACGAAGGTCTCTGTGTGGCTGCCTGCTGGCACCTTGTCTTCTTCCAGGTAGCCTTTGACCGGTTGACCTGCAATCGTGCCCGCGCGGTACTGGCCGCGGACCACATCGCGGTTCACCGTGGCTGCATCAAACGGCTTGAGCGAGCGCAGCACCTTGAGCTTTTCGTCGCGGATGGCGTCGGCATCGGCGCTGGAGGGCGGCTCCATGGCCACCATGGTCAGCAGTTGCAGCGCGTGGTTCTGGATCATGTCGCGCAGGGCGCCGGTGCGATCGTAGAAGTCACCGCGTGTGCCCACACCCAGTGTTTCGGCCAGCGTGATCTGGATGTTGGCGATGCTTTCGCGGCGCCACAGGGGTTCGAACAACACGTTGCCGAAGCGCAGCGCCATGAGGTTCTGAACCGAGGGCTTGCCCAGATAGTGGTCGATGCGCAGTGCCTGGCGTTCGGTGAACACGGCGCGCACGGCCTGGTTGATCTCTTGCGCACTGGCCAGATCGTGCCCGAGCGGTTTCTCCAGCACCACGCGGATGCCTTCGTGATTGAGGCCGCAGGTGCCCAATTGCTGGCAGATGGTCGGGAACAGGTGAGGGCTGGTGGCCAGGTAGATGACCGTGTTGTCGGTCTGGCGGGCCTGCAACCAATCCTTGAGCCGCAGGTAATCAGCCGGCAGCGACAGGTCCATGCGCATGTAATGAATCAGCGCAGAAAACTGAGCGTATTCGTCTTCGGTGGGGCGCTTGGCGCTGTCGGCGGCCCGCAGGCGCTCGTGCAGCCAGTTCCGGTAGCTGGCGTCGTCCTGCTCGTCGCGGGCCACGGCCAGGATGCGGCCACCCGTGGGCAATTTGCCGTGCCGCCAGGCTTGAAACAGCGAGGGCATGAGCTTGCGCCAGGTCAGGTCGCCGGTTCCGCCAAAGAAAACGAGGTCAAAAGACATGCGCAGTTGCGAAAAATGGTCAGTCTGACTATCCGCTTAAGGGGTAGCGCCGAACTTTGTCATCAAATTGGACTCAGAATAAAGGCAACAATAAGGCAATTTCACGGCGGCAGTCTGCGTAATCAGTGCTGGTTTCGCTGGTGTATTTTTGACACGCCAACAAAAACACGAAGCGAATCCGCTTTTCCGATTCGAATCAGAGATATGACTTCGCAACTCGAACAGCTCAAGGCCTGCACGACCGTGGTGGCCGACACAGGCGACTTCAAGCAACTCGCTCAGTTCACGCCGCAGGATGCGACCACCAATCCTTCGTTGATCCTCAAGGCTGTTCAAAAGCCTGAATACGCGCCTTTGCTGGCCGATACGGTTGCCGCACATCGCGGCGAGCCACTGGCGACCATCGTGGATCAGGTGCTGGTGCGTTTCGGGCTGGAAATTCTCAAAGTGGTGCCTGGTCGTGTTTCGACCGAGGTCGATGCGCGTTTGAGTTTTGATACCCCGGCCACGATTGAGCGTGCACGCCGGATCATGGCCTTGTATGAGGCCGCAGGGATTTCGCGTGATCGCGTGCTGATCAAGATCGCCTCGACCTGGGAAGGTATCCAAGCTGCCAAAGTGCTGGAGCAGGAGGGGATTCATTGCAACTTGACCTTGCTGTTCGCCTACGCCCAGGCCCAGGCCTGTGGGGA
>NZ_SCTN01000278.1 GCF_004297345.1 Aquabacterium sp.
CATACTGCGCGCCGGAGTCGATCAGCAGCAGCCCTTCCTCGCACAGGCCTTGCGGTGTGCTGATCATGGCGTGCGATTCGGCCGTGGCGCGGTAGTGCGGCTGGGCGCCATTGGCATTGAAGCCGGCGATGGTGGGAAAGCTCAGCGAGACGTAGCCCGGCTGCTTTGCGCGCTCGGCACTCAGGCGCTCATCGATGGTCAGTTCGCTGATGTGCTCGCAGCCCAAGGCCTGCTCCAGCCAGGCGTAGAAGGTGCACATGGCGGCGCCATCTCGCTCCATGGTTTCCCGAATGAATCGCGCTTCATCATCGGTCTTGCGGGACTTGGCCAGCGTGGTCGGGTTGATGGCCTCGATCAGCTTGACGCCTGCGGGCACGGCTTCGCGCAAGCCCCAGGTGATGCGTTTGGGGTCGATCAGCAGCACACTGCCAACCGGCAAGGCCTTCATGGCGGACAAGGCTTGGTTGTAGGGCCGAACCGTGATGCCGTCGGCAGTCAGTTTGCTTTCCAACGCCGTATCAATCTTGCCTGGTGCCACAAACAAGGCGGCGTCATCCAGACCGATCAACGCATGGCCCAGGAACACCGGGTTGTAGTCCACATCGGCACCGCGCAGGTTCAGGACCCAGGCCAGGTCGTCCAGCGTGGCGATCCAGTGGTGGGTAGCACCCTTGTCCTGCATGGCCTGACGCAGCGCGGCGAGCTTGGCCGAGCGGGGCTTGGCTGCATAGGGCAGGGCGTGTTCAAACACGGCCGCCGCAGGCAAGGCGGGGCGATCGGGCCAGATGCCGTCCAGCACGTCTTCGCTGGTGTGCAGTTGCCAGCCCTTGGTCTTCAAGGCGTCCTGCAGCAGTTGCGTCTGGGCCAGGCCCATCACGGTGCCGTCAATGGCCAGGGTGGCGGGGCTGGGCAAGTCAGCCTGCTCAGCCAGCCATTGCACGTAGGCGGGCACGGCGGGGCCGTCGAGCTTGACCAGGTCCACGCCAGAGCCGGCCAGCTCGGCCTCGGCCTGCTCCCAATAACGGCTGTCCGTGAACACGGCGGCCTGGGTGGCTGAGACCAGCAAGGTGCCGGAAGAGCCCGTGAAGCCGCTGAGCCAGACACGGCCTTGCCAGCGGTCTGGCAGGTACTCGGAGAGGTGGGGGTCGCTGCTGGGGATGAGCGTGGCTTGCCAGCCCTTGTTCGCCATGTGCTGGCGCAAAGCCTGAAGGCGGGTGGAGACAGGGCTGGAGGCAGGTGCAGAGACGTTCACGGCGTGCAGACCGCGCTGGGGAGCGCGCATGAGGGACACAGGCCCCCATGTTGCCATGACACGGCTGGCCTCGGGCGGGCCAGGGGAAAGCGGTGGCGGGCGTCAGACACCCGGCCACCGGTTGCCGGCTTAGCGCGCTGGCGAAGGCTGCGCGGCCGGTGTGCCTTGCGAGCCGGTCGACGGGGTGACTGCCGGGGTAGCGGCCGTCACGCTCACGGGCGGCACGGGAGGCGGTGCCACGCGCACCAACATCGCGTTGGGCTCCAGCGCATGCGGGTCAGGGAAGACACGGGCGTGGCGCTGCGATGTGAAGTAGGCCCAGGCCCAGTCCATCATCACCACGGTGCGGTTGCGGAAGCCGATCAGGAAGTACACGTGCACGAACAGCCAGAACAGCCAGGCCGAGAAGCCGCTGAACTTGATCTGCTTTTTCGTGAACGGGATGTCCAGCATGGCCACGGCGGCGCGCTTGCCGATGGTGGCCATCGAGCCGTAGTCGAAGTAGCGGAAGGCCTGAGGCTCCAGACCCTTCATGCGGCGGATGATGTTGAACGCCGCCTTGCGGCCCATCTGCTTGGCGCCAGGGCTCACGCCGGGCACGGGCGTCGGGTTTTCCGGGTCCAGGTAGCTCTTGGCCGAGGCCAGGTCGCCTACCACGTAGATGTTGTTGTGGCCGGGAATGGTCAGGTCAGGCTGCACGATGACGCGGCCAGCGCGGTCAAGCTGGCAACCCGTGCTCTTGGCCAGCGCACGGCCCAGCGGCGAGGCCGCCACACCGGCCGCCCACACCACGGTGCGGCTGGGCAGGAAGTGCGAGACAGACTTGGTCGTGCCATCAGGCTGGGTTTCATTCAGATCGTAGTGGATGCCAAACGCGGTGATGTTGGTCACTTTGGCGCCCGTCAGCACCTCGGCACCCAGCATTTCCAGCTGTTCCTTGGCGCGCTTGGAC
>NZ_SCTN01000567.1 GCF_004297345.1 Aquabacterium sp.
GATTTATTAAAGTTACTTGTTTGTGCGTGCCTTGATTAGCAGCAAAGCTATTAGTGAATAGATGATCGTTATCTATTATTTGCTGTAATCGCTGAAAGTTCGTGTTGTTCTGTGCAGGAAATAACCCAGGACTTTGGTTAGCATTTGGAACTGTTATATTAAATGTCATGATTAAAACCTGGGTAGAGATCTTTGATTCATATTTTGTTGGTATGTACGTGCATACACCAACGCTTTATATCTACGGAATGCAGGCTCGTAATTAGCCCATTGGTCTAGTTCTCCATAGTCTGCAAAGATGTCTCTTGCAGCACCGTAACAGACATATCTCCACAAGTAATCTTGGTTGATATTCTGTCCACCAATCATCTCTTGCTCTACCTGATAAGCAGAGATTTTAATGCGATAAACTTTATCAGGAGGGCCACGGAAAAGCAGAGATTGATTATAATAAAGAACATATTGAGGCCTTTGGGGTGTATAGGTTTGTGTTTCTGGCCATTGCCAAAAGAATTGTTCTGGATCTTGATACCACCACGACTGGAAACCATCGACGTAAATCAATGGCCCAATCGTGGTAAATTGAACACCTGCGGGTGCTTGTGCTGGATTCTGTAAGTCTACTGGGAAAGGATTAGAACTAGTTGGGCCGAAATCAAATTCCCACCAAGTCATTCGTTCGTTTATACGTATCTCTTGACCCATTTCCAACATGTAGAAATCATTGATGTATCCCAACATGATTTGATCAGTGAACATGGGATCACTAGCATCAACCCTTCCAGTTACGTTTCTTACAATGTTAATCAAATCCGCAGTGCTTTTAGCCATTAGACAGCAACTCCCATGAATTCCATTGCTTGACAACTGAATCGTGAGCGTTCACCCACTTGTTTTGTTTCTGTCTTTGTCTCTGATCCATCTGTGACTTTTACTTCTGCGAAGATTGGTTCACATAGAGAATTGAGATACTGGATCACGGGCAGGCATAGATTATATGTCTTTCCAGGCTTAAGCTGTCCTTGCCAATCAATTTCTTTCTTTCTGACGCGTATCTTCAATACGTTATCAGGCTGATCAAATCTCTGGAATTTCACTTTATATTTTGGATAGAAATCTTCGGTAGGAGCTTTCACTGGAACTTTATTCTTACGCGCCCAACGGTTATAAATCTCAAAGTGTTCTAATTTTGTAATTTCATCAAATTCTGGATCGAATGGTTTTTCAGATTCCATAATTGTTACAGATTCAATTGGTTCAACTAGATCGCGTACGCGTTCTTTTTTTTCTTTCATATTATCCCTCTTGGGTGTTTAGATTTTCTGTGAATAAATCTGGCCCTGTAAGCGTGAACTGAGCCAAACCGTTATTTATGTATGGGGTAAAATTTGTGCCATCTATCGGGTTTCCATACACGTCAAATAGGTCGAATGTGTTTGTGGTGACATTCCCGATGTAATACAGATTGTTATTTAATTCTTGCATTCCAGTTACAGCCTGTGCAGGGCTTACGAAAAAGTTCGTAGCCCTGACAGTCTGACCATTAGACATCCCATGATTTGGGATTGTTACGTTAACAGGTAATGTGGCAGCAATCGCTGTTGGATACATCTGTCGAACCGTAAATCCTAATGGTGTGTTCATTAGATAGAACCTAGGTCTGTGTACTGATTTGCTTTCATTGCACGGATGTAAATAACATCTGTGTTAGCACCCATGATTGCTGATCCCAATGTGTATTGGAATACTGGCTCAGGATTCTCTGTGTACAATGTAGGGCCAACCAAAGTGAACTGGGCTACGCCGTTGTTAACAAAAGCTGTTTCAGCAGTTGCATCAAATGGAATAGTCAGATTTGTATTTGGATAATACAAAGCAAATGTGTTCGTTGTTACGTTACCCACTTGCCACAATTGGTTGTTTAATCCATACATACCAGTTGCAGAAGCTACTGGAGATGCACGGAAATCTGTTGCACGAACGAATTGACCATTTGACAATCCATGAGCAGCAGATGTGACAACCGCAGGACTAGCAGCCGTGATAGCTGTAGGTGTTCTGTGGTTATCAGCAAATCCAGATCCATCAGCTAACTCAGTGACACCGTTTGTTGTCTCTAAAGTAGATGTAAGATCTGTTGTACCCCTACGTACGATTAAACCATCTCCATCAGGCATACCAAGAAACCAAATCCCAC
>NZ_SCTN01000279.1 GCF_004297345.1 Aquabacterium sp.
CCGCCGAGATCTGGGAAAAGGTCAAGAACCATCCCTGCTATTCGGAAGAAGCCCATCATCACTATGCCCGCATGCATGTGGCCGTGGCCCCGGCCTGCAACATTCAGTGCAACTACTGCAATCGCAAGTATGACTGCTCCAACGAGTCACGCCCAGGTGTGGTTTCGCAGAAGCTCACACCCGATCAAGCCGTGAAGAAGGTGCTGGCCGTCGCCAGCGAGATCCCTCAGATGACCGTGCTGGGCATCGCCGGCCCTGGCGACTCTCTGGCCAATCCGAAGAAGACCTTCGACACGATGCGCATGCTGCACGAGCAGGCGCCCGACATCAAGCTGTGCCTGTCCACCAATGGTCTGGCCCTGCCTGATCAGGTCGACGAGATCTGCAAATACAACATCGACCACGTCACCATCACCATCAACATGGTTGACCCGGCCGTGGGCGAGAAGATCTACCCCTGGATCTTCTACAACCACAAGCGCATCACCGGCTACGAGGCCGCCAAGATCCTGCACGAGCGTCAGATGCTCGGCCTGGAGATGCTCACGGCACGTGGCGTGCTCACCAAGATCAACTCCGTGCTGATCCCGGGCATCAACGACGAGCACCTGATCGAGGTGAACCGCGAAGTCAAGAAGCGCGGCGCCTTCCTGCACAACATCATGCCGCTGATCTCGGAAGCCGAGCATGGCACCTACTTCGGCCTCAATGGCCAGCGTGGCCCGACCGCGCAAGAGCTCAAGGCCGTACAAGATGCCTGCGCTGGCGGCGCCAACCTGATGCGCCACTGCCGTCAATGCCGCGCCGATGCCGTCGGCCTGCTGGGCGAAGACCGCTCCGAAGAGTTCACGCTCGACAAGATCGAAGAGATGGACATTGTCTACAACCTTGACAAGCGCAAGGAGTATCAAGACAAGGTCGAGGTGGAGCGCCAGGCACAGCATGCGGCCAAGCAGGATGCCCTGGCTGAAGCCCAGGCTCAACTGACAGAGGTCGATCCATCGATGAAGGTGCTCGTCGCCGTGGCAACCGAGGGCCACGGGCGTGTGAACCTGCACTTCGGCCACGCCACAGAGTTCCAGATCTTTGAAGTCTCGGCCCAGGAGGCCCTGTTCGTTGGCCATCGCCGCGTGGACCTGTACTGCCAGGGCGGTTATGGCGAGGACGAGCAGTTGCCCTCCATTGTCAAGGCCATCAACGATTGCCACGCCGTGCTGGTTGCCAAGATCGGCGCCTGCCCGCGTGACGAACTCAAGGCCGCTGGCATCGAACCCGTTGACCAGTACGCCCACGAGTTCATCGAGAAGGCCGCACTGAACTGGTTTGCCGACTACACCGGCCGCATCGCTCGCGGCGACATCACGCATCAATCGCGTGGTGACGCCTCGATCCGCCAAGGTGCTTTCACCTCTGAAGCAGCTTGATCACCCACCGCCCCTGAAGGAGAACATCATGGCTCTGAAAATCATCGCCTCCACTTGCACCGGCTGCTCTGCCTGCGAACCCGAGTGTCCCAATGTCGCCATCAGCGAAAAGGGTGGCATCTTCAAGATCAACCCCTCACTGTGCACCGAATGCGAAGGGCAGTTTGACGCGCCCCAGTGCGTATCGGTTTGCCCGGTCGATGGTTGCATCGTCCAGGCTTGATCAGGAAGGACAACGATCATGCTGCCAAACTGGACCGTGACCCCCGCTGCCGAAAAATTCATCCGGCGCATGGTGAAGTTCTCGGGACTGCCGGCATCGGCAGGCTTTCGGCTCACCGTGACGCCTGGTGGATGCTCCGGCTTTAACTCGGAATTCACAGTGGAGGCTCAGCCCGCCGCCGGCGATGAAGTGGCCGACGTCAATGGCATTCGCGTTTTTCTGCCTGCAGAGAGCAGGCTGATCCTCAATGGCGTGATCGTCGACTTCGCCGATACCCCGACCAAATCCGGCCTGACCTTCTTCAACCCCTCTGCTGCGCCTTGTGCATGCAGCAGCAGTGGTGACAGTGCCAGCACCGCGCCCGCCATGACCAAGATCGAGATTGGATCGATCAAGGTCTCGTCGGCACCGCGGACGTCGGCCTGACGATCTCACCTTCAAGGCAGGCCCACATGAATGCACACGCTGACTTCGCACCAGGCAGTGTGAGCATGCCCGGCAACGCCATGCTCGATGGCTTGAGCTTTGACAGCACGGCATTGGGCATGGGCCTGCCTGCCGAGGTTGAATCGTTGATTGCGCAAGCTGGTCTGGTTCGCCAGGATCGTGTCCGAGCAGAAGCCTTGCTGCAAAAGGCCCGCACGCTGGCACCTATGCACCCCGCCACGCTGATTGCCTTGTACCGCTTTCACTTCTACGGGCATCGCCTGCGCGAGGCTCGCGAAGTATCACGCGAGGCCCTGAGCCTGGCACGCGCAGCGCTCGTGCCAGGCCACCCCGACCCGGTTGCCGCTGACTTGCCGCCCATCACTGACGAGCAGGCCCGATTCGATGCGGCCGTGCGCTTTTACCTCTTCTCCCTCAAAGGCTTTGCCTACCTGAACCTGAGATTGGGCGACATCGAAGTGGGCCGCGCGGCACTCCATGAGCTGCAACACCTGGATCCGCACGACCGTGTGGGCGGCGCCGTGCTGGCCGTGGTACTGGCACGCGCTGAATCCGGCGACGATGAAGACGAGCAACTCGACTACGATCGCCTCGCCATCTCGCAAGGCCGCATGCCGCATCGAGGCTGGGGGAACCCATGATGGCCGCCGCACCCGTTCCCACGCGACCACATGCGCGTGCCCCTGCGGGCGACATCGTGGCCATGGATTGGTTGGGGCAGCCCCTGTCGGACAGCATCTGCCAGCGCTGCGTACATGCCCAACTCAAAGCCAGTGGCGGTTGCGAGCTGGGCTACGCCTGCATGCAAGATGGCTATGCGCGGCGCATAGACCGCTTCTTCCGCTGGCACCCTGAGCTGGCCAGAGCGCACCTGCAGCATCCTTACTTCGAAGTACGCGCCATCGCTGCGCGCTACACCGAAGTCTTCCATCTGCCCGCCATGATCGAAGACCCAGATGAGACGGTTCGACTGCAACTGGCCCTGCGCCTGCCACAACGCGCCCTGCAGAAGCTGACCCAGGATCCGCATCGTGAGGTGCGCATCCGCGTCGCACAACGTCTGGAGTTCGACAAGCTCTCGGCCATGGTGAACGACCCGGACTATGGGGTCCGTCAATGGGTGGCACGCCGCCTGCCCGTGGCCTTGCTCGCCGTTCTCATGTCGGACCCGGAGCAAGTTGTCCGGCAGGAAGTGGCGCATCGCATCGAAATGCCGGCGCTGCTGCGCATGACGAGCGACGAGGCCCCCGAAGTGCGCCGCGTGGTCGCGCAACGCCTGCCCACGGGCCTGCTCGACAGACTCGCCTTTGACCAAGACCTCATCGTGCGCTGGGAAGTTGCCCAGCGCGCCGCAACTGAGCTTTTGCAACGCATGCAGCACGACGAGGACAGCGAAGTCCGCGCCGCCGTGCTACAGCGCCTGACTGAATCGGGAGAACGACATGGTTGACATCGCCCGCGACGACGATCTGGCCATCGAGGTCGCTGACCCGCCTCGCTTTCATTACGGCGAGCGCGTGGTCAGCCGCTCGACCATCCGCAACGACGGCACCTTCAACGGCCGAGACATCGGCGACGTGCTCGTCAAAAAGGGCGACATCGGCTACGTGGTGTCGATAGGTACCTTCCTGCAGCAGTTCTACATCTACGCCGTCGAATTCACCGACCACGGCTACCGCGTGGGCATGAGGGCCAAGGAACTCATGACGCTGGACAACATCCCCGACGACATCCTCGCGCAACTGGGCGAGAAGGCCGACGCACTTAAATCGCTGCGCTAAGCGCAAGGACACCACCATGATGATCGAACCACGTGAAGCGCAATACCAATGGGGCCAGAAGGTCGTCGCCTTGATCGATCTGCTCAATGACGGCACCTACCCTGATCGCCCGCAGGATGTGGTGCTCATCGAGACAGGTAGCGAGGGCGAAATCGTCCAGGTTGGCCATCACGAAGAAGTCAATCAACCCGTCTACATGGTGGACTTTGACGGCTTCGTGATCGGCTGCACCGAAGACGAAATCATGCTGAGCATGGAGCTGGCACAGATGGCCGCAGAGGCACGTGGCCAGCAACGCCTGATGCTCGACGGCGAACCCGCCGGCCAGACGCCATGACCCATCTGGCGATCACCCCTCGCGCTGGCGCGGCCATGGTCCATGACATGGACCGGGTTCGCATCGAGCGCGCCTTGCGTCAACGTGTGCGCTACCGCTATGTACAGCCACAGCTTGAACGGGCAGACGTTGGCGGATGGGTGATCAAGAGCCCTTGTTGCTCTCGCAACATCGACCCGACTGGCGGCGTGATCGACATCGCCTGGGTCGAGCCTGTGGAAGGCGCCTGGGCACTCTATTTCAAGGACCACGTCCACGAGAGCTGGGTGCTGCACGACGAATCTCGACATCTGCAGCCGCTGCTCGACGAGATCTGTGCCGACCCGATGCGCGTGTTCTGGCCATGAACGGCATGGGAAGGACCATGATGAACCCCGACTGGATCTACCTGGACAACAACGCCACCACAGAGCCTTCAAGCGGCGTGGTCGGTGCCATGGCCCTGGCCTTGCGGCAATCGTGGGCCAATGCGTCTTCGTCGCACGCCATGGGTCAGGAGGCCAGGCAGGCGCTGATGATGGGGCGCCAGCAGCTTGCCAGAATGCTGGGCTGCAAGCCAGCAGAAGTGGTGTTCACGAGCGGTGCCACCGAGGCCAATCACATCGCTTTGCGCGGCGCCATGGGCTTCAACGGTCGCCAGCGCATCGTCTTGGGCGCCGGTGAACACGCAGGCGTGCAAAAGCTGGCCCGCCACCTCAGGGATCGCCAGCAAATTGGCGTGGACTTCATCGGGCTGCATGCCGATGGCAGCCTGAACATGACCCTGGCCCAGGCACTGATCACACAGCATGTGTCTCTGGTCTCGGTGATGGCGGCCAACAACGAGACGGGCGTACTCATGCCCATCGGCGAACTGGCTCGCCTGGCTCATGAGCGAGGTGCCCTGCTGCATGTGGACGCGACGCAGTTGATCGGCAAGCTGCCGTTCGACTTTGCCAAATCCGGGGCTGATCTGGTCTCGCTCTCGGCTCACAAGTTCCACGGGCCCAAAGGCGTTGGCGCACTGATCGTGCGCCAGGGCCTGAACTGGCCGGCCCTGTTCATGGGCACGCAAGAGCGGGCGCGCAGGGGAGGCA
>NZ_SCTN01000280.1 GCF_004297345.1 Aquabacterium sp.
TGGCAGCCGCCTGGATCTGGCGCATCCTGGCTTTTCGGTGAAGTTCACCTACAACAACGAAACGACCTATGGCTTCTGGGGATTCTGGGGGCTGTGGTTGCCTGATTCCGCCCTGGCACATGTGGCTGCGCACGAAGGCACATTGCAGCGCCGCAATGGCGAAACGGACGAAACGCTGACGGTGGATCACTATGGCGGCAAGCTGTGGCGCTTGAGCCGTCATACCGCCCCGCTCAGTGAGTTCAAGAACGTGTCGATGATGTACTGGTCACACGATGCAATTGGCTCGGGGCCGGCCGATACCAGCTACGAGTTGAAGTGGGACGGCACGCACCTGAGTGCCATGGGTTATCAGCAGTGCGGCGGCAATGGCTGCTCGCCTTCGTCGTTCAACGCGCCTGTTGTTTTGAACGCTGCCACTTTGCTTGGCGCCAACCTGCACGTCCTGCCGGTGTTCTTCCCATCTGGTGGTGGCAGCGGCGGCCTGGTGGTACCGCAAGGCCACGACTTCACGGGATCGGAATTGGTGACCTACCGCGGCCGTGATGTGGTGGACCCCAGTTCGGCCAGCGATCTGACGCTCCATTGCGTCAGCATGTGCCCCCAAGGTGGTTCGGCTTTGACGGCCGCCTTGGCTTCTGCGCCATTCCAGGATGCAGGTGTGTGGGGCCCGTCAACGGCCGTGTATGACTACAGCTTCACGGCTGCGACGGGCATGCTCAATACCGGCTTGAGCGCCAACCCCAACACCGAGGTGGACGCATCAGGCGTCAGCAAGAGTGCCATGGGCAGCAATAACCAGTGGGGCCTGACCAGTGGCTCGATGGTGGATGCGGCGCATTTGAGCAGCATCCAGTGCGATACGGCAGGGCGCGGTTCCGCTGACAATGGCCATGGAACCCTGGATCACTACTGCACCAACCTGATCGATCAGGTGGAGACCATCTACCAATGGGAAACCGGGCCGAATCAGTGGAACCAGTTCTATGGACCTCACGGCATCACGATTTCGGCGCCTTTGTCCTTGAGTCTGGCTGCGTCCTACAGCAACCCCGATACCAACGGGACGAACAACATCAAGGGCATCCGGGCGGCTGACTACGACGGCACGTCCGTGCAGTTGCAGCTCAATGGGTTCGGCAATCTGCAAGGTATCCCTGGGCGTTGTGTCAATCCGGCGGACAACACATCTGCGTCGTGTGGCCCCAATACCCGTTGGGTGCCCGCTTTCAGTATCGAGGCCGGTGCGGATCTCAACAGTGGCGCTTATTACGTCAAGCCGCTGGCCAGTGAGTTGCGTCTGGGCAAAGTGACCAGTTGCCCCGCCTTGTCGTCTGCCATCACGACGGCATCCACTCTGGGCTTGCCTACCAGTGCCCTGGTGAGCCTGGATCCCAAGCCGACGATCGGTGCGGAGCCCACTCCAGGCAGCTCCAAGCCGGCTGTGATCGATGGGGTGGTGCAGTGAGCCTTCGCCAGTGAGGCGGCCTGGATGGCCGCCCTTTTTCATGGGCTGTTGGCGTTTGTTGGCGCAGAGGCGGTGGCATCGCAAGGGGCACTGGTGATCTGGCTGCCTTCCAGCTGCCAGCACAGGTCGGCCTGGCTTGAATGACTGTCAGGTGGTTCTGCCCGAACCAGCCCTTGCAGTGCAGGCCAGATGCGGGCCTGATCGGCATCTTGCGTGCATGACAGTTGCGCCGTCTGCTGCATCAGTGCGATCCGCAGTTTGCAGGCCCCCGCCAGGGCTTGGTTCTGCAGTTGCTGGCCTAGCGGCGTGATGCGATCAAGCAGTTGGCGTCGGATGTTGTCCATGGCCTGCAGGCGTTGGACATCCGGCCCAAGCGGCATGGGCGCTGGCGCAACGCTGGACATCCACCTCCCGCGCCCGATTGGTCGCGATATGACGGGGGCGAACATGCTGGCCAATGTCGCGCCGGCTTGCGATGCGGCTGGTGCGGGCGTTTCTGCCACGGCAGGTGTGGGATCCTGCGTGGCGAGCGGCGAATCCTGATGGCGGGTAGCGGCGGTCGATGCGGCCGCCATGGCGGGAGTCGGTGCTGTGACGGCGGCCGGAGGGACTTGGGCTCGCGGTGCGAGGCCTTGCGGCCTGACTTCGGTACGGGCCAATGCCTCGCGGACGGGTGTCTGTTGTGCCTTGGGCGGGGTGGCCAGCTGCACGGTCAACCCGCCACGTTGACGTCCCATGCTGGGCGCAGGCCCGGCATGGCGATACCAGTTGTAAATGCCGGCGGCGACCAGCGCGTGTGCCAACACCGAGAGCACCAAGGCCCCTCCCATGCCGGGTAGGGGCAGGCCTGCGGTCCACTTTGGCGTTTGCATCCGGCGACGATAGCGGGCGTGATGCCGCTGCCATCTCCGAAAAAACGCCTTGTCAGATGGGTCAGTTCAGCAGACCGTTGAAAGCGTAGGTGCCGACTTTACTGGCCACGTCCTGGATGTCGTGAAGCATGTTCACGTAATATTCATCAACCCTGAAGACCTTGCCTTTGTAGCTCACGGCGCCAATGATTTCGTCCTTGGTACCCGTGAGTGCACCGCCAATGACCAGGCCAGCATAGGTCGGGCGTTCGCTGAAGCTGACGATGGTGAAGACGGCCTCGCTGTCGTCGCTGATTTTCTTGCCGGCGTTGTGTGCGGCGATGGCGTAGCCTGCGGCAATCAGGCCGGGAATGCGATCAGGCACATTGCATCGGCAATCGCTGACCACTTTGAGCTTGGGAACCGTGGCGGATGCGCTTGTCGTGGGGGCATTGGCATACGGGTTGGAGGCGCAGCCGGAAAGCACGGCCATGGACATGGCCAGACAAGCTGCGCCAAATTTGAACTTCACTGACATCGGGTCTCCTCGGTTTGGTGGTTCAAGCCTACCAGCTTCGCGCAGCTGTCACGATTGAATGGCGAGAATTGGGAGGATGATGTCTTCCATGAGCAGCCCTCCGATGCCTGAACGCTTGCCTGACCAGTTGTTGGTTGATCTTGCCACCCGCCCTGTTGGCGAGCGCCTCTCGCTTTTGGAAACTGATGCGCGCGGACTACTGGAGCCAGAGGCTCGCAGGAGATTGGCGCAATGGGGGCCGAATCAGGTTTCGCCACCGGGTACGCGCAAGTTGCTGGTGCAACTGGTGCAGCGGGTGGCCAATCCCCTGAACTTCCTGTTGTTCGGGCTGTCACTGGTGTCGCTGTTAACGGGCAATGCCGAATCGGCTGCGCTGATTTTCCTGATGGTGGTGCTCAGCATCACCCTGGGTTTTGTGCAGGAACGGCGCTCTGACCGGGCCGCTGTGGCCTTGCGCGCCATGGTGCACACCACGGCAGCCGTGCTGCGCCGCCAGGATGCTCGGGCATCGGCAGGGCCCACTGAAGCTGAGATGGCACCTCAGGAGTTGCCCATCGCGCAACTGGTGCCGGGTGACATCGTGCATCTGTCCGTCGGTGACCTGATCCCGGCTGACGTGTTGCTGCTCAGCGCGCGTGATTTCTTCGTCAACGAAGCGGCCTTGACGGGCGAGTCTCTGCCAGTCGAGAAATACGCATTGTGTGAATCCCCGGGTGTGGACACCATGGCCTTGCGCAACGCCTGTTTCATGGGCACGCATGTGGCCAGTGGCTCGGCCACGGCTGTGGTGGTGAACACAGGGGCTCGCGCTGTGTTTGGCGGCATCGCTCAGGCCATGACGGGCCAGCGCGGCCCCAGCAGTTTTGACCAGGGCCTCAACCGCTTTACCTGGTTGATGTTGCGCTTCATGATGGTCATGGTGCCTCTGGTGTTCCTGGTCAATGGGTTGACCAAGGGCAACTGGGTTGAAGCGCTGTTGTTCGCCACGGCGGTGGCGGTGGGGCTGACGCCAGAGATGTTGCCCATGCTGGTCACGGTCAACCTCGCCAAAGGGGCGTTGACCATGTCGCGCAAGAAGGTCATCGTCAAGCGCCTGCAGGCGATCCAGAACTTTGGCGCGATGGACGTGCTGTGTACCGACAAGACCGGTACGCTCACACAAGATCGCATCATTTTGGAAAAGTATGTGGATCTGGACGGCCAGTCCAGCGACTGGGTCCTGGATTTCGCCTACCTCAACAGCTATTACCAGTCGGGGCTCAAGAGCCAGCTGGACCAGGCTGTGCTCAAGTACACCGAGGTGCACGAGAAGCTGCATGCTCAGGGTGCATACCTGAAGGTCGATGAGATCCCGTTTGACTTTCAGCGCCGCCGCATGTCGGTGGTGGTTGAGGGGCAGGGGCAGCGCTTGCTGATCTGCAAAGGTGCAGTCGAGGAGGTATTTGCCGCTTGTGCGCAAGCCGAATCGGGCGGACGGCGTTTTGCGCTGGATGAAAGCCATCTGGCGCGCGTACAAGCCACCAGTCGGGCGCTCAATGAAGATGGCTTTCGCGTGATCGCCATTGCATACAAGCCCTTGCCGGAAAACCAGCCGCCCGTGAGCGTGGCTGATGAATGCGATCTCGTGCTGCTGGGTTTCATCGCTTTCCTGGATCCGCCCAAGGAGGGCGTGAAGGAGGCTTTGTCCGCCCTGTCTCGCCATGGTGTGGCCGTGAAAATTCTGACGGGTGATAACGAGGTGGTCACGCGCAAGATCTGTCGTGACGTGGCCTTGCACATCGACCGCATCTTGCTGGGCCGGGAGATCGAGGCGATGAGCGACGCCGCGCTCGGCGAGGCTGTCGAGCAGACGCAGGTGTTTGCCAAGTTGTCGCCCGGGCAGAAGTCCAGGGTGATCCAGGCCTTGCGTTCACGTGGCCATGTGGTTGGTTATCTGGGCGATGGCATCAACGACGGCCCGGCTTTGCAGGCCGCGGACGTGGGCGTTTCGGTGGACACAGCCGTGGACATCGCCAAGGAGTCCGCCGACATCATCCTGCTGCAAAAGAGCCTGCTGGTGCTGGACGATGGTGTGATCGAAGGCCGCAAGGTGTTCGGCAACCTGCTCAAGTACATCCGCATGGGGGCCAGCTCCAACTTCGGCAACATGTTCAGCGTGTTGGGTGCCAGCGCCTGGCTGCCCTTTCTGCCCATGGCACCGATTCAGGTGCTGACCAACAACCTGCTGTACGACATCTCGCAGACGGCGATTCCATCCGACGAGGTGGATGAGGAAGAGTTGTCTCAGCCCCGGCACTGGGACATCAGCCACATTGCCCGCTATATCTTGATGATCGGGCCGATCAGCTCGCTGTTCGACTACGCCACCTTTGCGCTGATGTACTTCTATTTCAAGGCTCAGGTGCCGGCGCAAGATGCGCTCTTCCACACAGGCTGGTTTGTGGAGTCCTTGCTGTCGCAGACGCTGATCATCCACGTGATCCGCACCGGGCGCTTGCCCTTTATCCAGAGCCGCGCCAGCCGCGCTTTGACGGGAACCACGCTGGCTGTGTGCGCGCTTGGCGTGTTCTTGCCTTACTCGCCGCTGGCGTCGTCGCTGGGGTTGGTGCCTTTGCCCTGGCGCTACTGGGTCGCGCTGACGGGCATCTTGCTGAGTTATCTCAGCGTGACCACCCTGGCCACGCGCTGGATGCGCCGGCGCTTCAATCTGGCTTGACGGTTACGGTCTCGATCAATTGCTCCGGGCCTCGGCGCATGCCGCCGCCATCGAAGTGCGTGACGTTCTGGCGCTCGTAGAACTTCAAGGTGGCGCTGGCGGCATGAGCTTGGCCCAAGGCTTGCCGGGTGGCGCTCACAATGCGGGCGCGCTCGCTGGCGTCGGTCACCTCATAGATCACGAAGGTGGGCTTGCCGCCACTGCCTGGGTGGGCGTAGAGCACCTTGCCCTGGCTGGTTTTGTCAACCTCGACGCGTGGGTGGAATTGCCCGTAGGAGGCGATCACCGGGGCGGCCAGGGCATTGGCGATGTCCACATCACGGAAATCCGGGATGTGAAATGCCGTCCACAAAAGGAAAGACAGCACGCAGGCGCCCACCACTGCCACGCCTCGAATCACGTACTTGACCATGCGTCACCACCGGAAATCAAAGCAGCAAGGATAGCGCCAGCGCTTGACCAGGGTTTGTAAAGTCTTTTGTTCCTAAAGCACCTGTTGTGCGCGAATAAATCACCGGTTGTGGTTTCAAGTTTCTCATCCGGTGGCCGAAATTCCTCGCATGTTTCGGCAAAGGCGTTGCTGCTCGCCTGGGTTTGCCTCATGTGGAGTCGATTGCAGCCAACATGCAAATGGGTGTGTCTCATGAACCTGTCAGACATCAAGCTGGGCAAAAAGCTGGGTGTGGCTTTTGCCTTTGTCGTGCTGTTGAATCTGTCTGTTGGTGGTTTTGCCCTGCTGCAGATGAGCAACATCAATGCGAACACAGAAGACATCGCTACCAATTGGCTGCCCAGCGTCAAAGTTTTGGGTGAATTGCTGGATGCCTTGGCAGAGAACCGCCGAGCGGAATCGCAGCACATACTGGCAGATGACGAGCACGATCATGTCGTTCAGGATGAACGCATGGCCAAAGCCCAGAAGGCGGTGTCGGAGTTGCTTGCTCGATATGAGCCGATGATCTCATCGCCCGAAGAGCGCAAGCTGGCTGATCAAATCAAGCAGCAAGCCAAAACCTATCTGGACATCAGCGTCAAGCTCGTCGCGTTGTCCAAGCATGGCGAGTCAGGCCTTACTGATGCGCGGCAGATGTACAAGCACGAAGCGCGCGAAGCCTTTCAGGCTTTGCGCAAGACGTTGGATGAAGACATCGTCATGAACAACAAGGGGGCTGATGCGGCTTACGCGGCATCGCAGTCAACCTATAGCCAGTCTCGCGGCTGGGTGATCGCGTTGCTGGTGGGCTCGGTGGCCCTGGCCTCCTTCCTGGCGCTGTGGATCACGCGCATGGTGACGGGGCCGGTCAATGAGGCGGCCGGCGTGGCGCGCCGCATTGCGGATGGGGATCTGTCTGCGCGGATCAAGGCACAAGGTTCTGACGAAGTCGGCACCTTGATGCAGGCTTTGGTGGACATGCAGGAGAACCTCGTCCAGATGGTCGGCGGTGTGCGCATGGGCGCCGAGAGCGTGGCTACGGCCAGCTCGCAGATCGCACAGGGCAATCAGGATCTGAGCCAGCGTACGGAAGAGCAGGCCTCGGCGCTACAGCAAACGGCCGCGTCCATGGAGCAACTGGGCTCGACCGTGAACCAGAACGCAGACAGTGCCCGTCAGGCCAATCAACTGGCCAATGGCGCCTCTACCGTGGCCATTCAGGGCGGGGAGGTGGTCGGCCAGGTGGTCGAGACCATGCGCGAGATCAATGACAGCTCGCGCAAGATCTCCGACATCATCACCGTGATCGACGGCATCGCCTTCCAGACCAATATCCTGGCTTTGAATGCGGCTGTGGAGGCCGCCCGTGCCGGTGAGCAAGGCCGTGGCTTTGCCGTGGTGGCCGGTGAGGTGCGCAACCTGGCGCAGCGCTCGGCAGAAGCGGCCAAGGAGATCAAGTCCTTGATTGGCGCCAGCGTGGAGCGCGTCGAGCGCGGCTCCAGCCTGGTGGACCAGGCCGGCTCGACCATGCAGGAAGTGGTGAACGCCATCCGCCGTGTCAATGACATCGTGGGTGAGATCACCAGCGCCAGTGCGGAGCAAAGCTCGGGCGTGTCGCAGGTGAGCGATGCCGTCAGCCAGATGGACCAGGCCACGCAGCAGAACGCTGCCTTGGTGGAAGAAAGCGCCGCCGCGGCTGAAAGCCTGAAGCAGCAGGCGCAACAACTTGTTCAGTCGGTGTCGGTGTTCAAGTTGAACTGACTGGCGGACTCAAGCTGGCGTCAAGGCACGGGCGTGGTGGGCCAGATGGTCCGCCACAAAGCTCTGGATGAAGTAGTAGCCGTGGTCATAGCCCTCGTGGCGACGCAACGCAAGAGGCTGCGCGATCTTCGCGCAAGCCTCTTCGAACTTTTCAGGGTGCAGTTGCGTGGGCAGGAACTTGTCGGCCAGGCCTTGGTCGATCAGGATGCCATCCGGGTAGGGCGGCATGGGGTACTCGGCCATCAAGGCGCTGGCATCGTGCGCCAGCCATGAGGTGCGATCCAGCCCCAGGTAGCCGCTGAAGGCTTTTTCGCCCCATGGGCACTGGGTGGGCGCGCAGATCGGGGCCAGGGCAGACAGGCTCTTGAACAGGCCCGGATTGCGCAGGGCCAGCGTCAAGGCGCCGTGTCCACCCATCGAGTGACCAAAGATGCCCATGCGATCGGTGTCAATGGGCAGGTGATGGCTCATCAGCGTGGGCAATTCTTGCGTGATGTAGGTTTCCATCTGCCACGCGGCTGACCATGGGCGCTCGGTTGCGTCCAGGTAGAAGCTGGCCGCCTCGCCGAAGTCCCACGCTTCATTGGCTTCGTCCAGATCGGTGTCGCGAGGGCTGGTATCCGGCGTCAGCAGGGCCAGGCCCAGGCGAGCAGCATATTGCTGCGCGCCGGCCTTGATCGCAAAGGTTTCTTCCGAACAGGTCAAACCAGCCAGGTAGATCACAACAGGCACCTTCTGCCCTTGCAAGGCCTGTGGCGGCAGATACAGGCCGAACTGCATGGGCAGGCCGATGGCGCCCGATGCGTGGCGGTAAAAACGCTGCACGCCGCCAAAGCAGGCGTGCTCCGTCAGCAATTGAAGTGTGCCCATCGGTTGGTTCCCTGGCATGTCAAAACCTCAGTAGATCACCACAGAGCGAATCGACTCACCCCGTTTCATCAAATCAAAGCCTTCGTTGATTTGATCCAGACGAAGCTTGTGCGTGATCAGGCTGTCGATGTTGAGCTTGCCGTCCATGTACCAGTCCACGATCTTGGGCAC
>NZ_SCTN01000281.1 GCF_004297345.1 Aquabacterium sp.
CCGCAGAGCAAGGCCAACCATCCGGCACCAGTGGTGAGCACGCCCGGCGCAATCGCCCTCGCCTGGACTTCTCCCATCTGCAGCCACTTGGGGCCGGCCGTGAACAGAAAGCCGCTGAAGAACAGGGGCATGAAGCCTAAGCTCATCACCACGGGATGCACAAAGGTGGAAGGCACCGCCGTTGCCAGGGAAGGCCACGCGCCCGATCTGGCCAGCATCTCCACCCACCACCACAGTGCGGCGGCAGACATCACACAGGCTGCGGTGAAAAAACTCAACCTGTGCGGCGCTGCCAGCAAGGTTGAAAAGCGCCAGGGCCTGGGGCCTTCAGCTGGCTGCATGGTGCGCTCCTGCCGAACGGGACGCCTTGCCACCGGTCGGCCAACGTGGTGGCCCCACGGCATCCAGCGTGTTCTTCAACAGCAGGCCGAATTCGGTATCGCCCTCCATCACCATGAGGCGATCGAAGAACAGGGTATCCGGGTCGTCTCGGCCTTGCAGCAAGCGCCAGTAAATCGGCGCGCTGGCCTTCAAGCGCAACACCACAGGCTGGCCGCCTGATGCAGGCACCAGCCCTCGCGGCCCCGCCATCAAGCGAAACACCAGGCCCAAATCATCCACACACAACTCAACCACACGGCCAGACAGCGCCTTTTGCGTCTCGCCATCGACCAGGGGCCACCACAAGCGGTTGAGCGCCTGAGCCGCCACCAGCGAAGGCGGCCACGACGGCAGGCGAGACACGATCTGACGCAGCCACGCGGGCACGGGAAGGGACTGATGGACGTTCATGATGTGACCCACTCCAGCCCCGCACGCTGGGGCCTTGCATACCCGTTGGACAAGGGCCCAGGCAGGCCCAGCTCGTTCAATATATTGATGGCTGCTTGTGCGCTTGCGCCACCATTCATCACGCCATCAAACTGGCGCACGACCTCGGGAAAACCTCGCGATACCGGAGACAAGCGCAAACGCGTGACGCCAGACTGAACCAGCGCGGCCTTGTCACCCAGCAGGCACTGCACCGAACCCGACTGCGTCTGGATGCCGTTGATGGCCAGAAAGTCCTGCCCCTCACGCGTGCGCAGCACCAGGCCATCAGGGTCATCCAGGCATCGGAAGCCGCATGTGTCTTTCTGCAGATGGTGATGGCGAGCCGTGAAGCAACGTGCCGACAAGGCCAAAGGCATGCGCCCGAAGGCAAACACTTCAGAAGGCACCAGAGAGCCCGGCGGATTGACCTGCCCAACAGCTTGCAAAGACAGCTCGACTGGGGCTACCCAGCGCCTCGCACCCAAGGCGATGTACTCGGCCAAGGCCGGCGCGCTGTACACATTGACGTGCAAGCCGATCACCCAAGGCGCATGCCCGGCCAGCAGGCGCACGGCAGCGGCATCATTGGCCTCCAGCATGAAATCGCCCTGCTCGGCCAATCGCCGCAAGGTGCGCAACTCGGCCTCGGTTTCAATCAAGGCTTGCGTGCCGATCACCACTTCCTTGCCCGCTTGTTGCAGATCGCGCGCCAGATCCAGCCAGTCCTCAGGCTTGAGTTCATGGCGGCGCGAGCACACCACCTCACCCAGGCACACGCTGGTAGCAGGTGAATCGGCCACATCGGCGTAGAAGTCGATCAGCGCCTGCCTGGACCAGTAGTACTGCACTGGTCCCACACTCAGGTCAAACATGTTTGTCCTCTAACGGGCTGAGAGCCCTTGTTGCCAATGACTATTGCCAAGGGCGCGAGTAGGCACCCAATGTATGTTGCTGCCCTTCTGCCAGGCGGCCCAGGGTGCTGGTCCATGCCGGATGCACCTTGTAGCGATCCGGCGCAGCCATGCAAGCATCAATGGCCTGGCGCCAGGTGCGCGTCACCTGCTCGACATAAGCGGCACTGCGCTGGCGCCCTTCGATCTTGATGGCAGACACGCCCGCCTTCATCAACTCAGGCAGGATGGCCAGCGTGTTCAAGCTGGTAGGCTCCTCCAAGGCGTAACCCACATCGCCATCCACGTCGAAGCGCCCCTTGCACAAAGTGGGATACCCGCGTGATTCATCTGCTTCGAACCGATCGATCAGGATGCCACCCAGGCGCGCATCCACTGCATCGCCTTGCGTGTCCCAACGCACAGCGGAAGGTGGCGAGCACACGCCTGCTGTATTGGGGGCCTGGCCCGTTGCGTAAGACGACAAGGCACAACGCCCCTCCACCATCACGCACAAGCTACCAAAGCCGAACACTTCGATTTCGACATTCGTGTGGCGAATCACATGCGCCACTTGGGACATGGTCAGCACCCGAGGCAGCACGGCGCGCTGGACGCCATAGCGCTCTCGGTAGAACTCGATGGCCTCGTAGTTGGTGGCAGATGCCTGCACAGACAAGTGCAACCTCAGATCAGGATGGTGCCGCTGGCTGTAGGCCATCACCGCCGGATCGGCCAGGATGATGGCGTTCACGCCCAGATCGGCCGCCATGTCCACCGCATTGAACCAGCGCCTG
>NZ_SCTN01000282.1 GCF_004297345.1 Aquabacterium sp.
GTACGGCGATTGTGATGCGGCGACAGGAACTGGCTGACCAGATAACCGTGCGCGCCGTGGATCTGCACACCGGTAAAACCAGCCTTCTTGACGACAGCCGCCGCCGTTGCAAAACGTTGGATCAGGCCACGGATCTCGGCATCGGTCAGTTCACGTGGTGTGGCGAACATCAACTTCATGTCCGGGCGGAATGGCACCGCTGAGGGCGACACCGTTTCCTTGTTCAAACCTTTGGGCGATTGTTTGCCCGGATGATTGAGCTGCACCCAGCATTGCGTACGATTGCGCGTGGCAGCTTGCGCCCAGGCCTTCAAGGCGGGCAGTTGCGATTCATCTTCGATGATCACATTGCCGGGCTCGCCCAATGCACGCTTGTCGATCATCACATTGCCTGTGATGCACAAACCGATGCCGCCATCCGCCCATGCGCCATACAAACGAGCCAACTCGGCGTTGGCTTGGCCAGACCGATCGCTCAAGGCCTCGCTCATGGCTGATTTGAACAAGCGGTTCTTGATCACTTGACCACTTGGCAAGGTAAACGGTTGAGTCAGCACTGCCTGAGGCGTCATCACATACTCCATCGAATCGGCGAAAAACCTGCATTGAACACCAAATGCAAAAAGTCTGCAGCGGCGGATGGCGACACGTGGGCAGGAAGCGCGCCACAACGTCCAAATGACCCATGAGTCGCCAGCAAACCCGCGCCAATACAGGGCGCGACCTGCTTCAGCGCAAAAAATCTTGATGTTCGAGGGCCACAAAGGGGGGTAGAGGCTATTTTTCCCTGGTAAAGCGCATTACCATCGCAACGCAACGCCTTAGAGGAACGTCTGCGCATACAGCAGATGCCCAAGGCCGCATCAGATCTGACCTTTGATGGAGTGAATTCACATGGCAACTGCGAAGAAAGCCCCGGCCAAAAAGGCCGCTCCCGCCAAGAAAGCTGCAGCACCTGCTGCCAAGAAGGCCGCTGTCAAGCGCGCCCCTAACGCCGCTTTCCTGAAACCTCTGACCCCTAGCGCCGCATTGGCTGCCGTCATCGGCGCAGCTCCACTGCCACGCACGGAAGTCACCAAGAAGGTGTGGGAATACATCAAGAAGCACAACCTGCAAGATGCCGCCAACAAGCGCAACATCAATGCAGATGACAAGCTGAAGGTCATCTTCAAGAAGCCCCAGGTCACGATGTTCGAGTTGACCAAGCTGATCAGCGACCAACTGTCCTGATACAGGCGGGCTCTGGCCGCATCATCCTGACGAGGACGATGCGGCAGACCAAACAGCACGCTTCATGCGCAAAGCCCGGCACTGCCGGGCTTTTTTCATTGCTGCGTCATCGCACGAATCTTGCGCGACTACCTCATTCCCACCAGGGGTAGAACGAGGGCATCTCCGACGTCTTGCTCGTGAACTGGGCTGGGCGCTTTTCCAGGAAGGCTGAGACGCCTTCCTTGCCATCGCCAATGCTCGTGTAGAACATGGCCAGCGAATCCACCTGGTGTGCGGCCATCGGATGCGGCTGCGCCGAGTTGCGGTACATCATCTGGCGCGTCAGCGCAATGCCCACAGCCGAGCGCTCGGTCGCGATGCGGCGCGCGATCTTCATGGCCTCTTCCAGCAGTTGCTCGGGCGGCACCACAGCCTTGACCAGGCCACCTCGTTGCGCTTCATGGCCATCAAAGATGTCGGCCATGTACGTCCACTCCAGCGCTTGCGAGATGCCGACGATGCGCGGCAGGAACCAGCTGGAACAGGCTTCCGGCACGATGCCGATGCGACCGAACACAAAGCCGATGCGAGCCTTCTCGGAGGCGATGCGGATGTCCATGGGCAAGGTCATCGTGGCGCCAATGCCCACGGCTGCACCATTGATCGCACCGATCACAGGCTTCTTGCAATTGAAGATGGACAGCACCACGCGGCCACCGGTGTCGCGCACACCATTGAAGATGGCCGGATCATCCAGGCGCTCGTGCATGTCTTGCACGGTAGGCTGCTGGGTCTCGTCCAGACCGAACACATTGCCCGGCACACTCAGATCCATGCCGGCACAGAAGGCCTTGCCCGCGCCAGTCACCACGATGGCGCGCACGCTGTCGTCATCACTGGCCCTGTTGAAAGCGTGCACCAGTTCATTGGCCATCTCGACCGTGAACGAGTTGAGTTGCTCGGGGCGGTTGAGGGTCAGCAGCAGCACGCCGTCGTCACCAACGGCATAGCTCAGGGTGTTGTAGCTCATGCTTGAAGTCTCTCTCGGTCTGTTGTGTTGATCAGTTCACGCGGGGCAGGATAACGCATGCGGGCTGCGCCAAGGATGCACGAATTTGGCAGGCGGGGGAATCCACCACCACGATCCGCGACACTCAGGGCGCAGAATGCGTCGCGCTGAAATCGTCAGCGACCAGATCCTCACAAGGAGATCAAGCATGTGGAAGTTGCTCGTGGGTTTTGCCATCTTTGCCGCGCTCGCCGTGTTCCTGTTGATGAAGGGTGGCGCCAACGTCGACATGAGCGGCGAAAAGCATGGCGTTGAAACGAGCGAGCCTGCCGCTGAAGTGGCGCCCGCTTCTGCACCGGCATCAGTGCCAGCAGCCGCATCCGAAGCTGCCAGCGCCGCGTCTCAATAAGGCTAAATAAGGCTCAGGTGGCCTGCACGTCCTGATGCGTCAGGCCTGCATGGCTGCGCTCTGAAGCCAGCCATTGCAAGACGGGAATGGTGCCGGGCAATACCGGCACCACTTCAACGGGCAAGCTCTGCCAGGCCATATGCTGGCCTTCGCGCATCTCGAACTCGCCCTCCCACTGGTAGACCTTGCAGAAATGCAGGCGCACGCGGGCGTGTGGGTAGTCCATGATTTCGACCTGCCAGGGATGGGCCTCGCCGATGGTGATGCCGATTTCTTCATGCAGCTCGCGGCGCAAGGCCTGCTCGACCGTTTCACCGGCCTCCAGCTTGCCGCCCGGGAACTCCCAATAGCCCGCATACACCTTGCCTTCGGGGCGAGACGTCAACAGGAAGCGCCCCTCCCGGCCCTGCGCATCACGCTCGATGAGCACGCCCACCGCGACTTCAACCGGCGTGCGGTCGGTTGCGTCCATCACGTGGTAGGACTTGCGTTCGTTCTGTTGTTCAGCCATGTTGATGCCATCAAGCGCCAGTGTGATCGCGACCTGCAAAGTCGCGCGCGAATTGATAGGCCACACGGCCTGAACGCGAACCACGCTCGATGGCCCAGACCAGGGCTTCAGGCCTGGCCGCCTCCATGGCCGATGCGGGCACACCGAAGTGCTGCAGCCACTGCGCCACGATGGCCAGGTATTCGTCCTGCGTGAACGGATAGAAGCTGATCCACAGCCCGAAACGCTCAGACAGCGAGATCTTCTCTTCCACCGCCTCACCCGGATGCAGTTCGCCATCAGCGGTGTGCTTGTAGGTCTTGTTGTCCGACTGGTACTCGGGCAACAGATGCCGGCGATTGGACGTGGCAATGATCATCACGTTGTCGCCGCTGGCTGACACGGTGCCATCCAGGATGGACTTGAGCGCCTTGTAGCCAGGCTCGCCATCGTCAAAGCTCAGGTCATCACAGAAGATGATGAAGCGCTCGGGGCGCCCGCTGACCATCTCGATCAGATCTGGCAGGTCGATCATGTCGGCCTTGTCCACCTCGATGAGGCGCAAGCCTTGCGCCGCGTGTGCTTGCAAGCCTGCCTTGACCAGCGATGACTTGCCCGTGCCGCGCGCACCAGACAGCAGCACATTGTTGGCCGGCTTGCCTGAGACGAACTGCGCCAGGTTGCGCGCAAAGCGCCCCTTTTGCGTGTCGACCTCTTTCAGGTCTTCATAGCGGATGACAGCCACATGGCGTACGGGCTCCAGCCAGCCCGTGGCCCAGGCCGTCGAACTGCGCTTGCGATAGCGAAACGCGACGGACAGCGACCAGTCCGGCTCGGTAACGGGCGCATGGTGCGGGGATGGCAGGAGTGCATCAAGACGCTTGACCAGCATCTCGGCGCGGGTGATCAGGTTGGTGACATCGGGCGTGCTCATGCCCGAAGTTTAGGGCCTGGCCACATCCAGGCGCATGCCCGGCCTTACTTCAGCAAGGTCTGCACACAAGCAGGCAAGTGCTCGGTCGGCATGCGTTTGAAGCCACTGCGTGCGAAACGATGCCAACGCCCCAGCACAAAGCTGATGGCCAGCGAGGCGCCAGCCTGCGCATCCACCGTTGGCTGCAACGACCCACGCGCATCGGCCAAGGCCTTGTACGCCTGGCGCAGCAAAGACTCCAGGCGATCGAGGCACTGGTTCATGCGGGCAGACAAGCGCTCGTGTTCGAACACCAGGGCGTCGCCCACCAAAACGCGTGTCATGCCCGGGTTCTTCTCGGCGAACTGCAAGGCCATGGCCAGGATACGCTGGATCTGCACAGCGGGGTCGGCCTCACGCTCCATGACCTGATTGGCCAGCGTGAACAAAGATTGCTCGATGAACTCGATCAGGCCCTCGAACATCTGAGCCTTGCTGGCGAAGTGCCGATACAGCGCGGCTTCACTGACTTGCAAATGCGCGGCAAGCGCGGCGGTCGTGATGCGATCGGCGCCCGGTTGCTCCAGCATGGTGGCCAAGGCCTGGAGAATCTGCACGCGGCGCTCACCTGGCTTGGGCCGCTTGCGCACAGGCGCCACGGCGGCGGCCGCATCGGCTGATGCAACCTGACTTGCTTCAGTCAGCCCCTCTTGTGTCATGCCATCTCCCAGCGTGCAGTGCCCTGAGTTTTTTGATTCTGACACACACGCCTGCTGGGCGGCCATGCAAGCGAATGCCCACTTCGGGTCCGTGTTGGTTATGACGCAAATAGTGTTGCATCCACACCGTACGCAAACCGGCCTTGCGGGCGCCCTTGAGGTTGGCCACCGTGTCTTCCACCAGGATGCAGCGAGACGGCGGCAGTTTGTGGCGCGCCATCACGACGCGCAGCATGCGCGCGTCCGGTTTGGGGCGCAGATCGCCGAACACGCGCATCCCTTCGATGGCGATGACACCCTCGAACACAGATGCCATGTCCAGCGCCGTCAGCACGCGCTTGGCGTACTCGGCGGGTGCATTGGTGAGCAGGAACTTGCGGCCCGGCAGGCGTTTGAGCGCCTCGCGATCGGCGGGCGGCATGTGCAGTTGCGCCTCCAAACCAGGCAGCACATGCGTTTGCGCCAGAAAGTGCGAGGCGCGAATGCCATGGTGACGCTCCAGACCCAACAAGGTGGCGCCATAACGGCGCCAGTAGTGAATCCGCAGTTGATCTGCCTCGGCGCGCGGCATGCCCAGATGCTGCTCGATGTAGTCGGTCATCGAGCCATTGAGGCGCCAGAACACGGCACGACTGGCGTCGTGCAGCGTGTTGTCGAGGTCAAACAACCAGATGGGTTTCAATGCGAGCGAATCATGGTGCCGTAGGCAGATTCCGTCAGAATCTCCAACAGCATGGCGTGAGGCACACGGCCATCGACGATGTGCACGGCATGCACGCCGCTCTTGGCCGCATCGATGGCGCCTTCGATCTTGGGGATCATGCCGCCGCTGATGGTGCCATCAGCGATCAGGTCGTCGATGTCACGCGCGGTCAGGTCGGTCAGCAAGTCGCCTTGCTTGTTGAGCACGCCCTTGATGTTCGTCAGCAGCATCAGCTTCTCGGCCTTGAGCACCTGAGCCAGCTTGGAGGCCACCAGGTCGGCGTTGATGTTGTAGCTCTCGTTCTTCACGCCAAAGCCGATGGGGCTGATGACGGGGATGAACTGGTCGTCCTGCAGGGCTTTGACCACGCTGGGGTCAATCGACTCGATCTCGCCGACCTGGCCCACATCGTGCACCTTGGTCGGATCTTCAAGATCCAGCAGCTTGAGCTTGCGGGCACGGATCAGGCCACCGTCGCGGCCAGTCAGGCCCACGGCCTTGCCGCCGGCAGCATTGATCAAGCCCACGATGTCCTGCTGCACTTCACCGGCCAGCACCCACTCCACCACTTCCATGGTTTCTTCGTCGGTCACGCGCATGCCCTGAATGAACTGGCCCTTCTTGCCGATCTTGTTGAGCGCCGAGTCGATCTGGGGGCCGCCACCGTGCACCACGACCGGGTTCAAGCCCACCAGCTTGAGCAGCACCACGTCTTCGGCGAAGTCAGCCTGCAGTTCGGGATCGGTCATGGCGTTGCCGCCGTACTTGATCACGATGGTCTTGCCGTGGAACTTGCGGATGTAAGGCAGCGCCTGGGCCAGGATTTCGGCCTTGTCACGAGGAGCGATGTTGGCAACAGAGTCAGATTGCGGTTGGTGGGAGGCGGTCATGGACAACTCGTAACGAAAGACGGAAGCGGCATTTTAAGAGCCATCGGGGCAGACAATGCAAAACGCCACATGCGGAACTGCAGTCCTGCATGTGGCGTTGATCGCTTTCACACCTGCTGGCAGGCGCGCAGCGAGCGCAATCAGCCCTGGCGGCGGCGGCGAGCCACGCTGGTGACCACACCAGCCAGACCCAGGAAGCCCAGCACAGCTGTGGAAGGCTCAGGCACAGCGGGTGTAGAAGTCATGGTCAGCTTGCCCACGTTCGCCGTAGGAATCGGCACCGTGATACCGACGGTCTTGGCTACGACGCCCAGGCCGGCTGCGCTCAAGGCGAAGTCACCCGAGACGGAACCACCGGTCGTCAGGGTGGCGAAAGCAGGCGTCAAAGGGCCGACCGAGAAGATAGGCAGATCGGCAAAGTCAAACTTCGTCGCACCGTTGACGAAATGGATGTCACCGATCACGGCCGACTTGGTGCTGTCGTACACCAGACCGTCGAACGTCATCGAGCCGTTGCCGGCGATGGACAGCGTCAAGGCCGAAGCGGGATCCCAGACCAGTTGCGTTGCGCCTGCGGCCACATCGGCTGCAGCACTGCTGAACGTGTTGTTGGCGTAGGTGCCCGAACCAGCGGCGCTGAACGTCACGCTGAACATGTTGAACGAGGTGATCAGATCAGACGAGAAGGCCACATCGGCCTTCGTGGCAGCCACAGCCACCGACGAAGCTGCAACCAGGCTGGCAGCCACAACGACGGAACTGAGCGCACGGAAAATGGATTTGTTCATTTGTAACTCCCAGAATGGCGCATGTATTGCGTCAATTGAAATTTGATGTCGCCAAAGCGATCTGCGCCATATTAGGAGAACGAGGGCTCAAGTCGCTGTAAGCAAATGAAAACCCATCGATTGAGGGGGTATCCTCAAGGCGTCAACGATGAAGCCCATTCACCCGTTTAATGCACACAGGGCCATCGCCCGACAAGGAGCAAGAAGTGAAACGCCATATCGCCCGCACCCTCGGTGGATTCTTCCTCGGCATGGGTGTGGCCTTTGCAGCCTGGGCTCAACCCGTTGACGGCGAAGTGATCCGCATCGACCAGGACGCAGGCAAGATCACCCTCAAGCATGGTGAGATCAAGAACCTGGACATCCCGGCCATGCAGATGTCGTTTCGTGTGAGCGACGCGAACTGGCTCAAGACACTGCAAGTGCATGACAAGGTGCGCTTTTCAGCCGACAAGATTGGTGGCCAGTTCACCGTGACAGCGATTGAGGTGCGCAAGTAATCTGCGCTCGAAAAAGAAAAAGGCCCTGCTGGCGACCAACAGGGCCTTATTCGCTGCATTAGTCCTCCCTGGACCTGATTCTTTGTAGACAGCGTTGTGGTCTGCACTTTTTGATCGACGCTCGGTGGCGCCTTGTTGATGAGTGCTGTGCAGTTGAATCAAGTCTAGTGTCAGACCATGACAAAGTACGCAGAAGTGCACCTGAAATGGTTACAAGATGAAATCCCATGTTCATGTGACCGCATGGACTTGCGCCTGGTGAAATCAGGTCACATGAATCAGGAATGCGGTCATGGTCACGTACCGCGCCAGCTTGCCGATGGCCATGAACAACAGGCATGGCCAGAACGGCAATTTGAGCCAACCTGCCACCGCGCAAAGCGGATCCCCCACAACAGGTAGCCAGGACAGCAGGCAAGCGGGCGCGCCATAGCGCTGCAGCCACCGCAAGGCACGGTGATCGGCGGGCTTGTCGTGCCCGGGCAGCAAGGCCTCGCCCGACGCAGCGTGATCATCCACATGGCGGACTTTGTCTGCCGCCTGTCTGGCCGCCAGCCCCATCCACCAGGTCAAGGCGCCGCCGAGGGTGTTGCCTACTGTGGCCACCAGCACGGCGGGCCAGAAGATATCCGGCTGTAGCTTGACCAGGCCGAATACGGCGGGCTCAGAGCCCATCGGCAACAAGGTGGCCGACACAAAGGCAATCACGAACACCGCGCCCAGCCCGATTTCGGGCATGGACAAGTAATGCAATACGGCGGCTACCCCCGCCATCAACGCGTCTTCCATGAGACGCATTGTGCGGGGGTTTCAAAGGCTTCAGTCAGCCAGGTGACGACGGCGACGGGTCACCAGGCCGATGGCCCCCAGTGCGGTCAAGGCCAGCGCCAGGCTCTCGGGCTCCGGCACGGCGGCAATCGATTGCGCCTGCAAACCACCGGTGATGCCCTTGCTCAGCAAGTCGGCATCAGTGAAGCGCAAGACATAGAACTTATTGTCACCGGCCACGCCGCTGATGAAGTCATTGTCATTGCCCACCAGCATGGTGTGGTACCAGGTGCCGTCGCTGCCCTGGATGTCCGCGCCGAATGTCATGCCTTCCAGCTTGGCCGGGATCTGCGTGTCGGCAAAGCCTGCGCCTTTGAGCAAGGCCACCAGATTCACCATTTGCGCCTTGGGCACCAGCGCGCCTTGCAGAGCAGCATCGCCACTGAGATTGCTCACGTCGGTCGCGCCTGTCAGGTCGATTGACCAGATCTGCTTGACCACGGCGGCAGTGCCGTCACCCTGGCCCTTGCCGTCACGCGGCAGAAAGGCGAGCGTGTGGTCGTTGATGGCGACCAGTTCGCTGTTGTTGTAGCTCTTGGTGCCGATCAGGTTGCTGACGGCGTACTCCTTGGTCTTGCCGCTAGCGATGTCGATCTCGACGATGCGGTTGGTCTTGCCGGCCGAGGTATCGCCACCATCTTGCAGCAGT
Source organism: Aquabacterium sp. (assembly GCF_004297345.1). Taxonomy (GTDB): domain Bacteria; phylum Pseudomonadota; class Gammaproteobacteria; order Burkholderiales; family Burkholderiaceae_C; genus Aquabacterium. The sequence continues at coordinate 9,111 of NZ_SCTN01000282.1, forward strand.
GAACTTTGCATGATGCCGTAGAGCTTGGTACCGTCAGGACTGATGGCCAGGCCCTCCATGCCCTTGTTGGCGACACGCCCTGAGGTGTTGCCGCTGATTTCGTTGTTGCCGATGGCGCTCTGGTTGGCGACCGCCAGGTTGCCAGGCAAGGTGAAGGCACGCGTGCGCTCGCCAGTTGCGCGGTCGAACTGATAGATGTAGGGGCCGTATTCATCCGACACGAACACGCTCTTGCCATCCTTGGAAACGCGAATGGATTCAGGATCCAGGCGGGCATTGTTCGGGTTGCTTGACACGCCTGCAGCAAAGCCGTCCGAACGGCCAGTGAAGTAGTACTTGCCAACCGTGTTCTGCGAGGGCACAGCGCTGGGCAGGCCTGCTGTGGTGCCATAGGTCAGCGGTGTGCTGCTCCACAGCAAGGTCGTGCTTTGCAGCGTGGGCGTGACCGTATAAGGCAAGGTGCCAGCAGGAACCGCAGATGGCGAGGCCACCATGCTCACGTTGACGGTGTTGAAGCGAGCAATGTAGGACGTGGTGTTGTCTACAGCCGCACCGCCTGTGTAGGACACGGCGTTGGGGCCACGATCAGGCAAGGCCAGGAAGGTGCTGCCGCCAGCCCAGGCAAGGCCAGAGCCCATGCCGCCCAGGATGTTGGCCGCATTGCCGTTTTCCAGCGTGTCGGTCAGGCCGGACAGATCGGATGAACCGGAAAGCGTGCCGATACCGATCAACTCAAACGCGGCATGGGCGGAACCCATGGCAGACATCATCAGAAAGGCGCCAGCGAGTCGGGCAGCCAAGGGGCGAAGGGTCAAGCTCACGGGTACATCTCCTGCAGGAAGTCATGGACATCAGACAGGGCGGCAGCATGCCCAGGCTCCGTGACAAGCCCTTGACACACCCGTGAAAGAAAAAAGGCCGGCGCAACGCCCGGCCTTTTGTGTCATCGACGACTGATCAATCAGTACTGGTAGCCCACCATCAGCGAGAACACGGAGGGGTGGAAGCGATAGGACAGCGTCTGTTCGCTCAAGTTGGTGCGGATGGTCACATTGTTCTTCACGCCGGCTGTGGCCCAGCTTGCGCTGACCAGCCAGTTCTTGTCGAACTTGTAGTTGGCGCCCATCTGGAAGGCCAGGCCAATGGAATCGGTGGAGCTGATGCGCACAGGGCCATCGCCATAGAGGTTGTTACCGGCTTCAGTCGAGGTGACTTTGAAGTTGGTGTAATTGACACCCACGCCGATATAAGGACGCAAAGCAGAAGTCGCGTCCAGGAACTTGTAGTTCAGGAACAGTGTTGGTGCCGTCTGCTTCACGCGGGCCACGGTCACGTCGTCATATTGGTTGACGTTGTCAGCCACGCGCAGTTTCACGTAGTTCGTCGCCCCGCCTGCGGCTGTGATCGCAGCAGAAGTTTTGGCGGGATTGGTGAACGCATCGGCGCCCAAACCGGCCTTGATTTGCGCAGCGGTGGCCGCACCAGCCTTGATCGCGTCGCTGACACGCAATTTCACATCGTGCGTAGGAGGGAAGCCCAGCACGAGCTCTGCACCCCAGTGATCGTCAATCGAGCGCTCGACGCTGAACAGCACTGTCGACTTGGGCATCACTTGCAGATGGTTGCCCTCGGACAGCGGAACGACGGGCGCACCAGCAAAACCGGTGGGCAAAGTACCTTCCAGCGAGCTGCTGGTTGCACGAGGATCGATGTAGCCACCACCAATCTTGACGGTATAGGTCTGAGCCAGTGCCGAGGCGGAAACAAGGGTGAGTGCGCACAAGGCGGCGCACTTGCCAGTGCTGGAGAGGGTGATGTTCATGACTTCGTGAGGGAGTTGGAGGCCCGTTTCGGGCGACTGATCACATTCGCTACAGATCTTCTGCAACGGTTGCAAATTGTATGCAGCATGACATTCGCACCGGGCACTTTGAAGCCCCCCCAAGCAGGCGACTACGTGACGCATTACACGAACAAGGCGCCCCGATCAAAATTTGATCTAAGGGGGTGCACAGGGTTCTCCCGCGAGGCTATACTCTGCCTCCTTTTTAAGCAGCCCTGATCGACTCACCGGTCAGGGCTGCGTTGTCTTTCAGCCCACCGCATGTCCACCACGCCCTCCCCCACCAGCACGCTGATGGTCGGCTCGATCGAGCTGCCCAATCGCCTGTTCGTGGCGCCCATGGCCGGCGTGACGGACCGCCCATTTCGCATGCTGTGCAAGCGACTGGGTGCAGGTTATGCGGTCAGCGAGATGGTGACCTCTCGCAAGGACCTGTGGAACAGCCTGAAAACCTCGCGCCGCGCCAATCACGAGGGTGAAATCGCCCCGATTTCGGTGCAGATCGCCGGAACGGACGCGGCCATGATGGCCGAGGCCGCCGCCTACAACATCGACCGCGGCGCCCAGATCATCGACATCAACATGGGTTGCCCCGCCAAGAAGGTTTGCAACAAATGGGCCGGATCGGCACTGATGCAGGATGAAGCGCTGGCGCTGGAGATCGTGGAAGCCGTGGTGGCAGCCTGCGCGCCCCGCAACGTGCCCGTGACCTTGAAAATGCGCACCGGCTGGAGCCAGCAAAACAAGAACGCCGTGCGCATTGCCCGCGCGGCCGAAAGCGCCGGCGTGGCCATGCTGACCGTGCATGGCCGCACCCGCGAGCAGGGCTACAAGGGCCATGCCGAGTACGACACGATTGCCGCGGTCAAAGCTGCTGTGAAGGTGCCCGTGGTGGCCAATGGCGACATCACCTCGCCCGAGAAGGCCGAACTGGTGCTCAAACTCACCGGTGCGGACGCCATCATGGTGGGCCGCGCCGCGCAGGGCCGCCCCTGGATCTTTGGTGACATCGCCCACTACCTGGCCACTGGCACGCACCGCGCCCGGCCCTTGACCATGCAGGTCAAGCAGTGGCTGGTCGAGCACCTGCACGAACACTATGGTTTGTACGGCGAATTCGCCGGCGTGCGCACGGCACGCAAACACATCGGCTGGGCGGTACGCGCCCTGCCCGGTGGGGAAGATTTCCGTGCCCACATGAACACCCTGGACAGCATCGACAGCCAGATCCAGGCCATGACCCATTTTTTCGACGAACTCAGCCTGCACCACGACCGCCTGCCGGATGCGGTGCCAGCCATCGACGAAGAAGACGACGCTCAGGAGGCCCGCGCCGCCTCCTGCGCTGCGAACTGACAAAGCATCATGAGCAAGAAGAACATCCAAGACTGCATCCGAGACAACCTGGAAGGCTACTTCCACGACCTGCGTGGCGCCGAACCCAATGCCGTGTACGACATGGTCGTCAACGCGGTGGAGCGCCCCATGCTGGAAGTGGTGATGCTGCGCGCAGACGGCAACCAGTCCAAGGCCGCCGAATGGCTGGGCATCAACCGCAACACCCTGCGCCGCAAGCTGCTCGAGCACAAGCTCATCAAGTGACATTTTTGAACTGAAGGAAAAACCATGGCTTTGACCGCCTTGCTGTCCGTGTCCGACAAGACCGGCATCGTTGAATTTGCCCAGGCCCTGAACGCCCAGGGCGTGCGCCTGCTGTCCACTGGCGGCACCGCCAAGCTGCTGGCCGAAAAGGGTCTGCCAGTGACCGAGGTGTCGGAAGTGACCGGCTTCCCCGAAATGCTGGACGGCCGCGTCAAGACCCTGCACCCCCGCGTGCACGGCGGCATCCTGGCCCGTCGCGATCTGCCCGAGCACATGGCCGCACTGAAGGAACACGGCATCGAGACCATCGACATGCTGGTCGTCAACCTCTACCCCTTCGCGCAAGCCACGGCCAAGGCTGACTGCACACTGGAAAACGCCATCGAGAACATCGACATCGGCGGCCCCACCATGCTGCGCGCCGCTGCCAAGAACTGGCAGGACGTGGCCGTGATCATCGACCCGGTGGACTACGAGCAAGTGCTGTCGGAAATGAAGGCTGACGGTATCACCCGCTCGACCAAGTTCATGCTGGCCAAGAAGGTGTTCGCGCACACCGCCGCCTACGACGGCATGATCACCAACTACCTGACCTCCCTGGAAGCCGGCTCGGAACTGAAGACCGAAGCCGTGCCTGCCAAGGAAGCCTACCCCGCCGTCTTCAACCTGCAACTGCACAAAGTGCAAGGCATGCGTTACGGCGAGAACCCGCACCAGTCGGCAGCCTTCTACCGCGAAGCTTCGCCTGCGGTCAGCGTGCTGTCCAACTGGACGCAGATTCAAGGCAAGGAACTGTCCTTCAACAACATTGCTGATGCCGATGCGGCCTGGGAATGCGTCAAGGCCTTTGAAGTGCCCGCCTGCGTGATCATCAAGCACGCCAACCCCTGCGGCGTGGCCATTGGTGCCGGCCCGCTGGAAGCCTATTCCAAGGCCCTCAAGACCGACCCGACCTCGGCTTTCGGCGGCATCATGGCCTTCAACCGCACGGTGGACGTCGACGTGATCGAGGCCATCAACGCCAACAAGCAGTTCGTGGAAGTGGTGATTGCACCGAAGTTCACGGACGCTGCCCGCGCAGCCTACGCTTCGAAGCAGAACGTGCGCCTGCTGGAAGTGCCTTTGACGGACGCCACACGCGGCCTGTCCAACGCGCTGGACTTCAAGCGCGTGGGCGGCGGCATGCTGCTGCAATCGGCTGACAACATTGACCTGGTGGGCGACATCAAGGTCGTGTCCAAGCTGCAACCCACCGAGCAGCAACTCAAGGACATGCTGTTTGCCTGGACCGTGGCCCGCTTCGTCAAGAGCAACGCCATCGTGTTCTGCAAGGACGGCATGACCATGGGTGTAGGCGCCGGCCAGATGAGCCGCCTGGACTCGGCCCGCATTGCCTCGATCAAGGCTGGCCACGCTGGTTTGACCCTGCAAGGCACGGCCGTGGCGTCAGACGCCTTCTTCCCGTTCCGCGACGGTCTGGACGTGGTGGTCGATGCAGGCGCGACCTGCGTGATCCATCCGGGTGGCTCGATGCGCGACGACGAAGTGATCGCCGCCGCTGACGAGCGTGGCATTGCCATGGTGTTCACGGGCACACGTCACTTCCGTCATTGATGCAAGGCTGCGGAACCTGCAAGGGCTTCGCGTCAAAGCAGCATCACAGCAGCGGCCCTTCGGGGCCGTTTTGCATGGTGCAAGGCCACGGACTTGTCACAAAGATGGCATACAAACGGACTAGCCTGCGGCCACCTCATCGCCGACCCCAAGCAGTATGTTGTTGAAGTTGCCGCCTCGCCTTCTGTGCCCGACCGTTTTTGCGCTCGGTTTCGTGCTCACCTGTTTGCTGACCGTGCGAACCGCGCACGCGCAAGGCCCCTCGTTCGATGGCGTGCTGCTGGCCTGCGGCGAAGAAGCGCCCCCCACGCTGAGCGGTCGCTACAGCACCGGTGCCAATGGGGACATGCCACCGGCAGACAAGCTGTCTGAGTTGGGGCGCAAAATCTTTTTCGACCCCGGCCTGTCCGCCTCCGGCAAGCAGGCTTGCGCGAGCTGCCACAGCCCTTCGCACGCCTACGGCCCTGCCAACGCCTTGTCTGTACAAAAAGGTGGCCCGACCTTGAAAGACACGGGCTTTCGCAACACGCCAGCCCTGCGTTACCTGCACGCCCCGTTTGCATTCACCGAGCACCACATCGACCTGCTCGACGGCAACGGGCAGGACACCGGCCCTGCAGGGGGCCGCACCTGGGACGGCCGTGTGAACCCGGCCCGCGAGCAGGCCCTGATGCCATTGCTCGATCCCAAAGAAATGGCCAACAAGGACCTGAGTGAAGTGGTTGCCCGGCTGCGCAAGGCCCCTTACGCCAAGGAGTTCGATGCCCTGCTGAGCGCCCCAGGCACACACATCCTGGATGACGAAGATGGCGCCATCAGCTGGCTGACCAGCGCCATCGAGTTCTTCGAACAATCGGTGGAAGACTTCCACCCCTTCACCAGCAAGTACGACGCCTATCTGCGTGGTCGCGTGCAACTGAGCGAATCGGAAAAACGCGGCGTGCGCCTGTTCACCAACAAGGACAAGGGCAACTGCGCCTCCTGCCATCCGGTGGCGGACATCTCGCCCACCATGCCCTTTCCGCGCTTCACGGACTTTGAATACACGGCCCTGGGTGTGCCAC
>NZ_SCTN01000283.1 GCF_004297345.1 Aquabacterium sp.
GACACGGTCAGTGTGCTGGCTGGTGTGCGCAGCACTTTGCTGGCCTCGGGTGGTGATGTCACCAACCGTTGCTGGACCGGTGATTACGCTGGTGCCAACAGCACAGCGCCTGTGTGCAGCACGCCAGACCAGTTCTACCTGTTTGACAAGGTCCACCCGACGGCCCTGGTGCACGATGCCGTGGGCAAGGCCATGGCTTCTGCTGTGCCTGAGCCTTTGACCAGCGGCTTGATGATGATTGGCCTGGTCTTCACGGGCTTGGCTGTTCGTCGCAACCGTGCCGCTTGAAGAACTGGCTGATACGCTGGTTGGGGCGGTCTTGAGCCGTTGATGCCGAGCTGAGATCCCAGCGCCTGCCCGAGTTCGCGCTCAGGCAGGCGCTGCTGTTTTGGGCTTGAATTTGCAACTGCTGCTGACGCTGCATTCCCAGCAACGTGGCTTGCGCGCCTGGCACACGTACCGCCCATGCAGGATCAGCCAGTGATGGGCGTGCAGCCTGAAATCAGCCGGGATGCGCTTGAGCAATTTCAGCTCTACGTCCAATGGTGTCTTGCCTGGTGCCAGGCCCGTGCGGTTGCCCACGCGGAAGATGTGCGTGTCCACGGCCATGGTGGGTTCGCCGAACGCCACGTTCAGCACCACGTTGGCGGTCTTGCGGCCCACGCCGGGCAGGGCTTCCAGCTCTTCACGCGTGCGGGGAACTTCGCTGCCATGCAGCTCAATCAGCATGCGGCAGGTTTCCAGCAGGTGTTTGGCTTTGCTCTTGTACAAGCCGATCGTCTTGATGTACTCGCACAGGCCTTCCTCGCCAAGCGCCAGGATCTTTTCGGGCGTATTGGCCACAGGGAACAGCTTGGCCGTGGCCTTGTTCACGCCTACATCGGTAGCTTGTGCCGAGAGCAGCACCGCCGTCAACAACTCAAACGGCGTGCTGTAGTTCAGTTCTGTCTCAGGGTGCGGGTTGGCCGCTTGCAGCGTTTCGAAAAAGGCCTGGATGTCGGCCGGTTTCATCAAGGCAGTCATGGCTTGCTGGGTGGTTCGAAAGGTTTGAGCCCGCCGCAATCTGAGCTCAGCCATTTGGCGTGGTGCTTCATGTTCATGGTCTGCGTCTGGCCGTTGCGACTGGAGCGAATCTCCATGTCGCTGGTGTAGGCCTCGCTGCCCTGGAAGGTCGTGCTGCCTTCGCCTTCACTGGCGGGCTCCGTGCAACTGAACTTCCAGGACCAGGTCGAGCCTGATTGCTTCAGGGATGTGTTCTGGCAGCGTCCATCCATCTTCTGCCAGCGATTCTGGTTCAGCATGTCTTTGGTGATGCACATGCGCATGGCCATCCCATTGCTGCCGGGCGCCATCTGAAGGCCTCGGGCCTTCATCTGTGCTTCCATCTGGGCGCGCATCTCAGGCGGCATGCGCTTCATCTGTTCAGCCAGTTTGGCCGACATGTCTGGCAGTGGCTTGCCATTGATCATCTGGGAATCAGGAGTGACCTCCCACAGGCCTGGCTTCATGGGCGGCACGTCGGCAGCCAGGGCGATGGTCGGTGCGAGCCCGATGATGGCGGCCTTGATCAACTTGCGGGCGGTGAGGGCAGGTGGGCGAGCGGGCATGTGAACCTCCTGTTGTGCAGGGCGATGATGACACAAGCCGGCTGCCCGGCGCGCTGATCAAGCGCTGCGATCGCGCCGGATCTTCAAGGCCATCAGCGACATGCCGAGCAGGCTCAACCAGACCTGATGAGGCTCAGGTACGGACATGGGTTGAACAAGCAGGTTGCCAAAGAAAACCGAGTTGTTGTAGTACGGGGTGTTGGCCAGATTGCCTGGGTCGCTGATGCGAACGAAGTCAAGGGCCAGCACGCCTGCGTGTGCCGGCAATTGCGCTGGCAGGTCGGTGCTGGTCAGAAAGTCGTCTGCGCCATCGGCACCTTGCAGCCAGAAGAATCGCACGTTGTCCAGGCGGTAGTCGCCGATCTCGAACGTTGACAACTGCCTGGGATAGTTCGACGGGGTCGTGTTGCTGCCGACCTTCGGTGTTGGATCTGCCGTAATGTGGATGACATCCTGCACGCCACTGCTTTCTGGTCGGTCATTGCCGATGGCAACCGTGCCGTAGGGATCGGAGAACGAATGGCCTCCGACCGAGCCAGACAAGCCCGAGAAAGCCAGCGCTGGCGGCGTGCCAAGGTAGATGACAGCGGACTCGCCGAAGCCCAGTTCAAGCGCGTTGCCAAACTGACTGGCCTGCGGGTCATAGGTAAATTGGCCAGACACCGTTGCCGTTGTGCCCAACAGATTGGCGACTTCACTATAGGCCATGGCGCTGCCAGTTCCTGTCGTGAAAGTGTAGGTTGTGGGGGCGGCGAAGGTCAGGCTGGAGAGCATGGCCAAACTGGCGATGCCCATTGCTTTGAATGTCATGTGATCCCTGAATTGGTTTGGTCCCATCGTGAGTGTTCTATTGGCGTGATGGCGGGTCAATCCCGCGTTTGCACGCTCCGTGCGTCACTCAAAGCTCAGATCAACACGACGGCATCCGGCAGTTCATTCCGATTGGGTTCGCTCGTGAGCGGGAAGTGTTGCCGCATCAGTGCGCTCACGGCGTCTATGGCCTGGATCAGCCCGTCTTCATAACGACCGCTCTGCAGCGCTGTGGACAGTTGATCGGTGATCTCTTGCCAGGTCTGGCTACCAACGCGCGCATGCAGGCCGCGATCTGCCAGGATCTCGATGCGCTTATCGGCCAGCAGCAGGTAAATCAACACGCCATTGTTGTGTTCGGTATCCCAAACGCGCAACTGGCTGAACAAGGTCACGGCGCGGTCTCTGGGAGAGGTGCCATGCCAGAGCGAGGCCACCGGGAGACCGGCTTCAATGCACAGGCGCAACTCGCCCATGTGCCGTGCTTCGCTGTCGCGCACGGCCTGCTCCAGGCGTTGCAAGCCACTCGAGCCCAGCAACTTGCGTGCGTCGGCAGCGTCCAGCCAGAGGTGTCGTGTCCAGCGAGTGAGTGCATGCATGTTCACGTTCCTCACCAGTTGCCCGAGGCGCCACCGCCCCCGAAATCGCCACCGCCTCCGGAGGACCAGCCCCCGCCGCTTCCGCCGCCGCCCCAGCCGCCTCCACCCATGGGCGGGCCACCCCAGCCTCCCTGGCCACCACGCCTGCCGCCATTGCCCATGGCCAACGCCAGCATGATGGCGGCGATGCCTGCGCCGATGGCCAGGAAGAAGCTGGCCGTCACCACCCATACCAGCAAGCCGCCGATCGTGCCCGTGGCCAAGGCACCCAGCTTGCGCCCCAGGATGGCGCTGAGCACGCCGAACACGATGGGGATGCCGATGAGGCCAAACACCACCAGATCATTGAATTGAAAGCCTTCACCGTCGCGCTGTGCATGGTTGCTGCGCGATGATGACGTGGGCTCGGGCAGGTTCTCGCCCTGGATGCGTGCCATGAGCTGGTCCACGCCTTGGTTGAGGCCCCCCGCGTAGTCGCCCGCTTTGAAAGCCGGCTTGATGGCCTGCTCGATGATGCGGCTGGCAGCCAGGTCCGGCACGGCGCCTTCAAGCGCCTTGGCCACTTCGATGCGGATGCGTCTGTCTTGTTTGGCCACCACGATCAGCAGGCCGTCGCCTACGTCCCGCCTGCCGATCTTCCATGTGTCACCCACACGTTGGGCAAACGCAGCGATGTCCTCAGGCTGCGTACTGGCGACAAGCAGGACTACTATCTGCGTGCCGTGTGCCTGTTCAAAGCCAGACAGCTTTTGCTCCAGGGCTTGCGTCTGGGCTGTGTTGAGCGTCTGGCTCTGGTCGATCACATGACCACTCAAGGGTGGTACGGGTAGCACGTCGCCAGCGGTGTCTGCAGCCCATGCAGGCATGGGCCCCAGCAACAGGTTCAACGTCAGCACCCATGCGCCTAACAGGCCGAGCCACATCGCGCGCATCCATTGCGGATGGCGCAGGCCTGCGGACATGGAGCCAAGCCTCATGATGCGTGATTACTTCTTGCTGAAATCGATCGTGGGAGGCGTGGAGATCTGCGCTTCGTTCTGAACCGTGAACGTGGGCTTGACCTGGTAGCTGAAGGCCATGGCCGTCAGGTTGGTCGGGAAGCTGCGTGCCAGCACGTTGTAGTCCTGCACGGATTTGATGTAGCGGTTGCGGGCCACGGTGATGCGGTTCTCGGTGCCTTCAAGTTGCACGCGCAGATCCTGGAAGCCCTGGTTGGCTTTCAGGTTGGGATAGTTTTCCGTGACCATCATCAAGCGTGACAAGGCGCCAGACAGCTCGCCCTGGGCCTGCTGGAACTTGTTGAATGCTTCGGGGTTGTTGACCAATTCCGGCGTGGCCTGGATGCTGGTGGCTTTGGCGCGCGCTTCGACCACCTTGGTCAACGTGTCTTGCTCGAAGGCAGTTTCGCCCTTGATCGATGCCACGATGCTGGGAATCAGATCGGCGCGGCGTTGGTACTGGTTGAGGACTTCGGACCAAGAGGATTTGGTCTGCTCGTCCAGGCGCTGGAAGTCGTTGTAGCCACAGCCCGTGAGTGACACAGCAAGGGAGGCCGCGCTCAGCAAGAGCGCAGCACGACGCAGAGGGGAGGACACAGCGGTCATCGCGAACCTTTCAAGTCAACAAAGGCAGAGCCAAGCCTGGCTGCAAACCTGTAGCTTAGATCAGGTCGGGATGGTGATTTGCAAGAGGGCGCAATTCAGTGAGTGGCCAGGCTCAGGCGGCCTGGGCATCCAGCAATTGGCAGGACAGCACTTCGTGCGCACGAGACTTGGGATAACGGTCACGCACGATCTGGACGGCGCCCAACGGGGTATCGGCCAAGACTTTCAGAACACGTTTGACGGCCTGCTGAGAAGGTGTGATCACCACCAGAGTTGACACTTCAAAAAGACGCAGGGCAGGTTCAATCGCAAGGTTCATCAGGGCGCGCATCGCTTCTCCACTTCGTGGCCACCGTACTTAGGCTGGCCACCCTTTTCATCATGCATATTGCGGGCCAGAAATGACAGGGGGGTGACCCCATGATGCAGGGGTGTGGCGTCCATGTCGGGCCTCGCGTTAATCCCGATTCTCAGGGGGTGTCCCCGCGTTTGGATGGCGGAGAAACCCCCTGTTGTCGTCACGTGAAACGTCGTCCGTGCGGTGGCAACAAAGTGGTGCTGGTGCGTGTCAGCTTTGGTGCGATCGACGCGACATGCGCCTCAGAATAAACAGGCCTGTCAGCGCCAATGCCAGGCCTTCAGGTTCCGGTACGGCGGCAGTCAGTCCGATGTTCTGGATGGCCAGCACGCTGGTGGTGTCGTAGCTGTCCACGTCCGCCACCACAAAGCCGATCTTCATCGAGCCGGCCTGTGTGAACGTGTGGCTGATGTGTTGCGAGCCGCTGTCCAGCCAGGTGTTGTTCACCGTGCTGAGGCTGTCGACATCAGCCAGCTTGATGGCCGTGTTGCCGAGAATCAACCAGGCTGCATCAGGCGTGGGCATGGCGCTTGTGTTGATCTGCCCGAACAGTCGCCAATCAAAACTCAAGGTGTCACCTGCTTGCACGTTCACCGTGTTGAACATGGCCGAGCCCTCATAGGCGAAGTGCGAATTGGTCTCATCGTCCAGGCTGGCGCCGGGCAGGCCGATGGTCGCCGTCAGGTCGCCGATCTCCAGCGGGTTCTGGCCCGACAGGTTCAGCGCGCCCGCTGCCAGCGGGGCGTCGTCCACTGCATTGAAGGTGGCGGTGCCCAGCACGTAGCTGGTTTGCCCGAGAGGGATGCCGCCCAGTTGTGTGTTCTGGGTGACGTCACCGGCGGTTTGCCAGGTGGTCAGCGGTGCAGCATGGGCCATTGCGCTGGTCAGCGACAGAAGGCCGGCCGCAGTCAGTGTGCGAGAGACGGATGTGAGGATGGTGTTGAACTTCATGATGTGTCTCGTTGAATTACAGGACGAGGTCGCGAACCTTGACGATCTGCGCAGCAGTGACGCCGCGCAGCGTGACCAGTGGGCGCGCTGCGGCAGGGCCCGTTGCGCCATCCGTGTCGATGCGGATCTGCACACCGGCGCTGCTGTCGGTCAGCACGATGTAGCCATTTGCCAGCAGATCGACGCCTGGGTTGCTGGCACGCAGGCTGGCTGCGATCGCGCTCAGATCAATGCGGTCTTCGCCGGGTGTGAAGTCGGTGATGGCATCAAAGGCATCGCGCAGGCTGTTGTAGACAAACACATCGCGGCCTGCGCCACCGGTGATCAGGTCGGCACCTTCACCACCCGTGATGCGGTCATCGCCGGGCGTGCCGTTGATGGTGTCGCCCCGCGCTGTGCCAGTGATCTGTTTGACGAGGTTCAGGCCGATCAGCAGCGGGTCGTGATCGGACGAGCGATAGGGCGTGGCCGAGTAGTAGTCAGGCCCGCATGCGGCGCAGGCAGGCTGCTTGAACTCCAGGTTGTAGTCGATGACGAAGGGCTCGTCGGCATTCACATGCCATTCGATCGCACCTGTCACGAGTTGGTTGAACGCGGGCGTGGCCACGGCATGGTCGATGGCACCGGACTCGCCATCAAACACATACGAGTAGGGCAGGTTGCAGAAGCGCGCGGCCAGATCGGTGTAGCCCAGGTTGGTCAGGCTGTAGATCGGGTCTTCCTGGCTGTAGGCGTTGAAGTCACCCAGCAGCACCACGCGTTGGTTGCCCGTGCTGGCTTGAAGGTTGGTGACGAAGCTGTGGATGGCTTGCGATTCGCCCAGTCGCGCGGCATTGAAGCAACCCTGGCCATCGCCTTGATCCAGATCGGCACCTGAGGCACCCGTACAACCCTTCGACTTGAAGTGGTTGACCACGACCGAGAACTGCTCGCCATTGAGCGCCGAGAAGGTCTGCGCGACCGATGGGCGCTTGTGAGCCGGGTCCGTGTCGCTGATGGAGGCGCCAACGCGACTGAGCTTGGCTGGCTTGTAGATCAGGCCGACCTTGATGGCATCCGTGCCCACACCACTGAGGGGATCCGGCACGATGGCATAGGTGCCAGCGCCCATCAGGCTGTTGAGGCCATCCACGAGGTTCTGGATGGCGGCCGTGTTGTTCTGCAACTCCATCAGGCCCAGCACATCGGCATTCAGTGCGGTCAACTCGGCCAGCAGCTTGGTGCGCTGGCGGGCGAATTCTGCCGACGAGTCTGCGCCGCGGCAATCTGCCGTGGTGCCCGATGGTGCGCAGCCTTGGCCGCTTTGCCCGCTGGCCGTGTTGCCGTCGCTGAAGGTCGTGAAGAAGTTCAGCAGGTTGGCGCTCGCAATGCGGAGGTTGCCGCCGACCTCATCCGGCTGGGCGCTTCGTTGATTCACGCGCGTGAACGTCACAGCCGTAGTGGGATGGATCTTGTAGCTGGCCAATCCCGTGTTGTCGTTGGTGCTCAGGCCGTAGTCGATCACACCCGTCACGCTGTCCACCGTATCGCCAGCACGCAAGGTGTTGTCGGTACCGATGTAAGGCGTGGGATTGGGGTTCTGCAGCGAACTGCCATCATCCAGCAGGATCTGGCGTTGCGCATTCGACGCGGCCATGTTGGCTGCATCCACAGTGCCTGGGCGGAACTTGTTGGTCGGTTTCTCCAGACGGCCCGATGCGGAAAGCGTGACCTGGCCATAGCGACCCAGGAAGTAGTTCTGCGAAGCCGTCAATTGCGTGTTGACCGTGACCAGCATGCCTTCCAGTGCTTCCAGCTGAGCTTCAGGGGCCGGCAGCGTGATCACCGTTGGTGTGATGCTGTTGCCACTGCTGGTGACCACGATGTTGCTGGGCGAAGTCAGCTCGGTCATCGTATGGGCTGCGGTCAGCGCGTTTGTGGCAGCACCGGTATTGAACTCGGCCACCTTGCCGCTGAGCGTGATGGCCTGCCCTGCGGATACGGTCGGCGTGGTGCTCGTGAAGACATAGATGCCTTCAGATGTCAGTGGGTTGGTGTCTGCATTGGGGTCTTGCAGGAAGAAGCCGTTGTTGTTGGCCTTGGTGACCACGCCGCTGGTGTTCACGGTCTGCCCAATGAGCGCGCTGCTGCTGCCATTGCCCTGGATGTCATGGATGGCGGTCAATGGGCCGGTGCTGCCTCCGCCTGTGTTGCCACCCGAGCCGCCACCGCTGCCTGACCCACCGCCTGATCCGCTGCACAGCAGCACGGTCGCGCTGGTGTTGCGGGGGGCGGGGGCGCCTGCCGTGAAGTCGGTGGCGTTGACGTTGTTGTCAGTGCAGCCATTGCCCGCACGCAGCACGGCACTCGTGGCGCTGGGGGCCGCAGCCGGGCCCGTGCCTTCGTAGAAGTTGGCCGAACCGTAGCCCACCAGGTCGATGATCTGCGCGAGTTGCGCTGCGTTGCAAGTGGTGCTGCTGCCATTGCAGCTCAGGCCTGTTGTGCCGTTGATCAGGGCCAGCTTGCCTGCTGTAGCGCTGATGTTCAGGCCCGTGCTGCCGGTAAAGTCAACAGTGACGGGCAGGTTGCCGCCTACGGTGCTGGATGTGGCCAGGCTGACGAGGAAGTACTGACCGGCCTGCACGGTGACATTGGGCAGGCTCACCACCGTGTTGCCGGAGAAGTTGCCCGTCCCGCTAGCCGATGCGTATTGCAGGGACAAGCCCGACAAATTGACGGCACTGGCGCCCGCGTTGAACAGCTCGACGTAGTCGCTCTTGTAGGTGGGGCTGCCGCTGGTGGCGCCACCGCCGCCGTAGACCTGGCTGATCACCAGACCGGTGCTGGATGCCCATGCGGCACCGCTCAAGGCCAATGCGGCTGCAATGCAGATGGGTTGGAGTCGGTGGAGAGTGGAAAAGCGCATGACAAACCTCAGGCTGAAAGATGCCTGGCAGTTTGGCCATGTGGTGTTTCAGGCGCGTGGGGATCGTGCCTCGCTGGCGTGAGCCCTTGGGTTCAGCTTGTGTGGCAATGTCCGCTTGGGCGCGATGCCGACTGGATGGCTCAGCCTGCCTGACGCCGTGCGCGTGCCCTTGCCAAGGCAGCCTCAATCACGGCCCGCTTCTTGTCAAGTTGCTCAGGGTCTGTCAGCCTCGACTCTTCGGGCAAATGCGCCAGCTTGTGCTCAGCCTTGGCTTGCAGGCGTGTGTCATGTTCGGTCTTGGCGCGGGCTACGCGAATCTGGTGAAAGGCGTAGCGCTGGCGCGCCTGGTCGGCGAGTGATTGTGGCCATGCGGCCCAGCCCGTCGCTTGCGGGGCAGTGGTGTCCACGGGCTCCAGCGAGATGCAATCCACAGGACACACGGGGATGCACAACTCGCAGCCGGTGCACTGGTCTTCTATGACCGTGTGCATGTGCTTGTTGGTGCCGATGATGGCATCGACCGGGCAGGCTTTGATGCACAGCGTGCAGCCGATGCACCATGCCTCATCGATCACGGCCAGGGTTCGTGGGCCTTCCTGGCCATGTTCCTCGCTCAGCGGCAATTCGGGCAGCCCCGTCAGCTGGGACAGCCTGCGCACGCCTTCCGCGCCACCTGGCGGGCATTGGTTGATGCCTGCCTCACCTCTTGCAATGGCTTGGGCGTAGCCCTCGCAATCGGGAAAGCCGCAGCGCGTGCATTGCGTCTGCGGCAGGAGGGCATTGATCTGTTTGGCGTCCAGCATGATGGCGCCGGAGTGTACAAGCCCTGCGCCGCACCAGGCGGGCAGGGCCCTGGCTTACTTGTTGTGAGCCAGGATGAAGGCACGGATCTCCGGGTAGGCCTGTTCGCGCCAGCGGCGACCCGAGAAGATGCCGTAGTGACCAGCACCCACCACGTCGTAGTGCTTCTGGCGGGACTTGGGGATGCCTGTGCACAAGTCGTGCGCAGCCTTCGTCTGGCCAGCGCCAGAGATGTCGTCCAGTTCGCCTTCCACGGTCAGCAGGCAGGTGGTCTTGATGTCCTGCGGGCGAACAAGTTCTTCCTTGCCCTTGGGGTTGCGCACCTTCCAGGTGCCGTTGACCAGCGCGAAGTCCTGGAACACGGTCTTGATCGTGTCGAGGTAGTACTCGGCAGGCATGTCCAGCACGGCGTTGTACTCGTCGTAGAACTGGCGGTGGGCATCAGCGCTGTCGCCGTCACCGCGCACCAGATCCAGGAAATAGTCGTAATGCGATGTGGCGTGGCGATCGGGGTTCATGGCCACAAAGCCCGTGTGCTGCAGGAAGCCCGGGTACACGCGGCGCGAGGCACCCGGATAGTTCGGTGGCACGCGGTAGATCACATTGTTTTCGAACCACTCGAAGCTCTTGTTCATGGCCAGGTTGTTGACGGCCGTGGGCGATTTACGTGCATCGATCGGTCCACCCATCATGGTCATGGTGCGAGGCGTGGCTTCACCACGGCTGGCCATCAGCGAGACAGCCGCCAGCACGGGCACCGTGGGTTGGCACACTGAAATCACGTGCACGCCGGGGCCGACCTTGCGGATGAAGTCCTGCACGTAGTTGACGTAATCGTCCAGATGGAAGGGGCCCTCTTCCAGCGGCACCATGCGGGCATCGATCCAGTCGGTGATGTAGACCTTGTGGTCTTGCAGCAGCGTGCGAACGGTGTCGCGCAGCAGCGTGGAGTGGTGGCCAGACAGCGGGGCGACCACCAGCACGGAGGGCTGATCGCGCATCTTGTCGAGCAGCTTGGAGTCATCGGTGAAACGCTTGAAGCGGATCAGCTTGCAAAAAGGCTTCTCTTCAACGACCTGCTCCTGGATAACCACGTCCGTTCCATGCACGTTGACGTAATTGATACCGAATTCGGGCTTCTCGTATTCCTTGGTCAGGCGGTGGATCAGATCAAAGCCGGCCGACACTCGGTGCGCAGAGGGGATCTGGGCCATGGGCGACAGCGGGTTGCTGTACAGCTTGGACGCGGCACTGGCAAATTCGGAAAATGGACTGATCCAGGCGCGATTGGTTTCGTAGATCTGATAGAGCATGGCGGGGCCTTTTCGTCTGGTACTGCGGACACATGACCGTGATCACTCACGTTTTCATCAGCATGGTGCAGTGCAGCATAGTTGAGTTTTTCAATATTTGCACTTCTCATTGGCCAGTGAGCAAGGCAACAACAGCACGAACATCGTGCATTTTTGAGTCTGAGCAATCGATTGATGAGCTGCAACGACCTGTCGCAATACGTCCCTACTGAAATCGGGGGTATTCCCCCCGGACTGCGGGGGGGCAAATGTCAGGGTTGGCCCCTTGTCTGCGATAACGTTTATTTACGGGATCTTTCTCATTGTGCAATGCGGCAAGGTCCAACAAGCAGACCCAAGGGAGCCCTTTTCATGAGCACTTTTTCCGTGAACAAACTTGTTCTCACCCGCATTGCCAAGGCGATGCTTGTTGGCGCGACGCTGACCGCCTTGCAAGCCAGCGCCGCCTGGGATACCTACATCAAAGGCTCGTTCGGCCCTGTTGTGAACTGGCCTTTGATCCCGATCCACGTGGTGTTGCTGCCCGATGGCCGCGTGCTGGGCTACGGTACCGATGGCCAAGGCAACCAGACCGGGCAATTTACCTATGACGAGTGGGATCCGGCCAAGGGCACGGATGCGGCTTCGCACCTGACGCTGCCCAACACCACAGGTACCGATACCTTCTGCAGCGGGCAGATCGTGTTGCCCGCCAGCGGTGCGGTGCTGCTGACCGGTGGTGACAAGACCGTCAACAACGTTCGCAATTACTCGGTCAACGACGTCAACCTGTTTGACTACCGCTCGTCGGCCCTGTACTCGGCGCAGCAGCCCATGCAGTTTCTGCGCTGGTATCCCACAGTCTTGACCACTGCCGCTGGCGAAGTGCTGGTGCTGGGCGGCCGCATCGATCCCAATACGCCCGCACCCATCCCAGAGGTCTTTACCGAGGGCAAAGGCTGGCGTTCGCTGACGACGGCGACCAACGACGATGCGTATGGCATCAACAACTGGAGCTATCCGCGCGCCTGGCAAGCACCCAACGGCAAGGTGTTCATCGTCAGCCAGACCGGCGGCACGTTCTTCCTGGATCCTGCCGGTACCGGCAAGGTGGAGAAGGCCAGCCTGACCGTGCCCGTCAGCGATCCCTATCTCACCAGCCTGATGTATGCGCCCGGCAAGATCCTGTCGTTCCGCAAGCTCAACAAGGCGGTCGTGATCGACATCAATGGCGCCACGCCGACGGCGACCAACGTGACCGGCGTGGGTCAGGATCGCTATCACGGCTCGGCCACGGTCATGGCCGATGGCAAGGTGTTCGTGAGTGGCGGCTCGTTTGTGTCCAACGTGGCCAATGGCGTGGCCTACACAGCCAAGATCTGGAACCCGGCCAACAATGGCTGGACCACGGCGGCCACGGCCGTGAAGATGCGCCTGTATCACTCGGTCTCGATGCTGCTGCCCGATGGTCGTGTGCTCACGGCTGGTGGCGGGGCGCCAGGCCCGGTCGTCAACCTCAACGGCGAGATCTACACGCCGCCGTATCTGTACAAGCAGGATACGAGCGGCACGCTGGCTACGCGTCCAACCATCACCTCGGCGCCGACCACGGCCACATGGGGCGCACCCATCACGGTGACGGCAAACGTGTCAGGCATCAGCAAGGTCACCTTGGTCAAGACAGGCTCGGTCACGCACACGGTTGATTTCGACCAGCGTTTCCTCAACCTCAGCTACACCGCGTCGGGCTCGACCTTGAAGGTCAACATGCCCGCGTCTGCGAACGTGGCGCCTCCGGGCTATTACATGCTGTTCGTGTTCAACAGCGCTGGCGTGCCATCGGTGGCCAAGATCATCAAGCTCAATAGCTGATTCAATCTCCGATCGTCGCCAATGTGCCTTGACGCGCAGGCATGAAAAAGGGGCTCCGCGGAGCCCCTTGTCGTTGATGGCAGCGATCGCTCGCCACCGCCAGGCATTTACATCACGGCCTTGATGGCAGCAGCCACAGCCTTGATGTTGCCGGTGTTCAGCGCGGCCACGCAGATGCGGCCCGAGTCGACACCGTAGATGCCGAATTCGGAGCGCAGGCGCTGCATTTGCGCGGCGTTCAGGCCGGAGTAGCTGAACATGCCCTTTTGACGGGTGATGTAGCTCAGGTCGCCTTGCACGCCAGCCGCGCTCAACTCGTTGACCAGGGCAGTGCGCATCAGCTTGATGCGGTCACGCATTTCGGCCAGCTCGTCTTCCCACATCTTGCGCAGTTCGGGCGAAGTCAGCACCGAAGCCACCACTTGCGCGCCGTGCGTAGGCGGGTTGGAGTAGTTGGTGCGGATCACGCGCTTGAGCTGGCT
>NZ_SCTN01000284.1 GCF_004297345.1 Aquabacterium sp.
CCGACGAGGTGGGCCTGCAAGTGGCCGACAAGGACAAGGCCGTGGATACCTACGATCTGCATGCGACTGTGCTGCAGTTGCTGGGCCTGGATCACCTCAAGACTACCTTCCTCAACAGCGGCCGCTCCGAGCGTCCGACTGTCGTGTACGGCAAGGTCATCAAGGACATTCTGGCCTGACGATGCACAAGTTGACCATTGCACTGGCAGCATCTTTGGTCCTCATCGGCGGCGTGGTTCGCGCCGCCGATGCGGAGCTGGACATGGATCTGATGCAGACCATCGAGGACACGAACAAGAGCCTGTCGTCCAACATCGCCACACAGAACGCGCAGGGCAGCACGGCCGATGCCAGGGAGTTGCAGGAACTCTTCGGCAAGGTCGAGGCGCACTTCGTGAGCAAGGGCGGTGCTGACGACGCCGTGGATTTGTCTCGCAAGAGCAAGGAGCTGGCCGAGTCCATCGTGAAGTCCGTGGCCGCCAAGGACTTCAACACCGCGACGGACTCGGCCACGACCTTGTCACGCACATGCAGAACTTGCCACACCTTCTACAAGAAGTCTTGAAGGTGAAGGAGCGCAAGTGAGATCAGTGATTCTGATGATGTTGGCGTCTGTTCTCCTGATGCCTATAGCCTGGTCTGCACCTGCAGCAGGCAAGGCGAGGGCAAGCGATGCCCGGTCCAACAAGCCTGTGGCACCCGAGGCACCCAAGGGTGACGCCGTTGCCGGCAAGGACAAGGCCGAGAACGAGCGTTGCATGGAGTGCCACGGCGTGGATGGAAATGGAGCGGGGCATGCCAATAGCACCGATGGCAAGTTTGCCAAGCTGGCCGGTCAATACCCTTCCTACATCCTCAAGCAGATCCGGGATTTCAGATCCGGGGCACGCAAGGACGACCAGATGGCCATCATGGCGCGCAGTGTGTCCGATGAGGATGTCAGGGACATCGCTGTCTATTTCTCCAGTAAGACCCGTATGCATGGTCAGGACGGCAACCTGCATGAGTTGGGTAAGGAGCTTTACGAAAAGGGCGATCCGGCTCGCGGCGTGTTGGCCTGTGTGAGTTGCCATGGTGTCAAAGGCAAGGGCCTGGAAAGCAATCTGGCTGCACCCATTGTTGGCGGCCAGGAGTGGCGCTACCTCGACAAGCAACTGCGTGACTGGCGCTCCGGCGACCGGCGCAACAGCGCGGATGGCGTGATGAACAAGGTCACCAATGCCTTGACGGACAAGGAAATTGAAGCACTGGCGGATTACCTGTCAGGCATCTGATTGAACAAGAGATGGATTGGAGAGCAAGCATGAACAAGAATTGGTTGACGACAAGCCTGGCGATGGCCTTGGCTGCAGGTGTGTTCGCGTCGTCCCCGGCGCACGCTGCCTTGAAGGAAGGGGACAGCGTGCCCGACTTCAAGCTGCAAGCCTCCCTGGCGGGCAAGGAGTTCAGCTACGCGCTGAAGGACGCACTCAGGAAGGGCCCCGTGGTGGTGTATTTCTATCCATCGGCCTATACCGGTGGCTGCAACATCCAGGCGCACACCTTTGCTGTCAACGTGGGCAAGTTCGCGGCAGCAGGTGCTTCCATCATCGGCGTCTCGCTGGACAGCATCAAACGTCTCAACGACTTCTCTGCTGATCCCGATTACTGCGCCGGCAAGATCGCCGTGGCCTCTGATGCCGATGGCAAGGTGGCCAAGGCCTTTGATCTGTCTGTCAACGAGATCCCAGCGGGTCGCAAAGACACCCGCGGCGCGGAGATCGATCACGCCCGCGTAGACCGCACCACTTTCATCGTGACGTCGGAGGGCAAGGTGGCCGCAACGGTAGGTGGCTTGCCGCCCGCCGCCAATGTGGAGAAGGCGCTGGAAGTCATCCAGAGCCTGCAGGCAGGCAAGAAGTCCTGATTGAAGGTCAGGGCGGTCCGGTTCAACAGACACGAGAGGTCAGTTCATGAACAAGCGTTCCATTCTTGGCGCGGCCACCTTGTTGGCCAGCGTGCTGGGCACTGTGGCGACATCATCCTGGGCGCAGGAAAAGGCTGCGGCGTCCGTGGCGACCGCCATCCCCGGTGTGGTGGAGGCTGGTGCCAGGATCGAGTTGATCAAGGAAGGTTTCACAGGGACAGAAGGCCCTGTGGCACTGCCCGACGGTAGCTTGATCTTCACGGAAACTCAGGCCAACAGGGTGACGCGCATCGCCCCGGATGGCTCGACATCTGTCTTTGTGGAGGGGAGCAACGGGGCCAATGGCCTGGGCTTCACGTCCAATGGCGATCTGTATGCCGTTCAGGTGCTGAAGCCCCGCGTGGGCATCATCTTCCCGCCCCCGAAGGTCAAGACATTGGCCGACAACTACGAAGGCAAGCCCTTTGGTCGCCCCAATGATCTGGTGGTCGATCAAAAAGGGAACGTCTACTTCACAGATTCAGGTGCCAACCCTCCAGCAGCAGGGCAGCCTCCCAACGCTGCGCCGGCTGTAGAAGCCGCCAAGCCCACTGTCTACCGCATCTCCAAGCAAGGTGAACTCAAGCGCCTGATTGCTGACATCGAGCGGCCCAATGGCATCCAGCTGAGCCCCGACGAGAAAGTGCTGTACGTGGCCAACACGCTGGGAGAGCACCTGCTGGCCTACGACATCTTGCCCGACGGCAGCCTGGGTGCCCGCCGGCAGTTCGCGAAGTTGGCTGGCTGGACCAAGACAGACAACGGCTACAGCAGTGGTGCTGACGGCCTGGCCGTCGATGAGGCAGGGCGCGTGTACGTGGCCACCAACGCCGGCATCGAGGTCTTCAGTTCTAAGGGTGAAGCCCTGGGTCAGATCGCCTTGCCCAAAAAACCGCAGAACCTGGCCTTTGCCGGCGATGACAAGAAGACCTTGTACATCGTCGGACGCGGGTCTGCCTATCGCATTGCTGTGCAAACCCCCGGTTTCGAAGGCCGGGCCAAGTGACAAACAGGACTCAAGGGAATCGACTCATGACAGGCAAGACCGCCAGCGATTTCGCACCCGAGGTGCTCAAGCTATTTGACCAGTATGTGCATGGCCTGATCGGTCGTCGTGGGTTCCTGCAGTCGGCGGCCCGATACACCGCTGGGGTGGCGGGTGCCGAGTTGGTGTTGGCTGAGTTGAGCCCCAACTTTGCACAGGCGCAACAAGTGCAGGGTAGTGACGCCCGTATCCAGGCCCGCTACATCGAGATCCCTTCCCCCCTAGGCTATGGCACTGTGCGGGGCTACCTCGTGCAGCCAGCCAACGCCAAAGGGAAGTTGCCTGCCGTGCTGGTGGTGCATGAGAACCGTGGCCTGAATCCCCATATAGAAGACATTGCGCGCCGCCTTGCGCTGGATGGCTTCATCGCCTTTGCGCCTGATGCGCTGTACCCCTTGGGTGGCTACCCCGGGGATGAGGACAAGGCGCGTGAGCTGTTTCCCAAGCTGGA
>NZ_SCTN01000285.1 GCF_004297345.1 Aquabacterium sp.
GCGGCGGGTGCAGCGGCAGGCACGTCGATGGTCGGTGCCACCTTGACCACGCGCAGGCGGTCACCCTTCTTCACGCGCACTTGCTCGGACGGGCTCTGGAAGTGAGAGTCCTTGCGCTTGCGCAGGGTCAGTGCAATGGCGGCAATGATGGCCACCAGCAAGATCACGGCAGCGATCTGCACGGGGAACAGGTAGTGCGTGAACAGCTCGATGCCCAGCGCCTTGGCGTTAGGCACCTTGGCCACGTCAGGCGGGAAAGGCTTGGCAGTGGGCAGATCGAAACCGCGGGTCAGCACGAAGGCCATTTCCACGGCAATCACGGCGCCAATGCCACCGGCCAGTGGGAAGTGCTTCCAGAAGCCCTGACGGATGGAGTCGATGTTGATATCGAGCATCATCACGACGAACAGGAACAGCACCATGACCGCCCCCACGTACACGAGCACGAGGGAGATGGCCAGGAACTCTGCTTGCAGCAGCATCCACACGCACGAGGCGCTGAAGAACGACAGCACCAGATGCAGTGCGGCGCTCACGGGGCTCTTGGCGGTGATCACGCGGAAGCCCGCGAAGACCAGCACCGAGGCGAAGATATAGAAAAGTAGGCTAAAGGTGTCCATATCGGGTCAGCGGTATTTCGCGTCCGCCTCCTTGTTGGCTGCGATTTCCTTTTCATAGCGATCACCCACCGCCAGGAGCATGTCCTTGGTGAAGTACAGATCGCCGCGCTTTTCGCCGTGGTATTCGAAGATGTGGGTTTCCACGATCGCGTCCACGGGGCAGCTTTCTTCGCAGAAGCCGCAGAAGATGCACTTGGTCAGGTCAATGTCGTAGCGCGTGGTGCGGCGCTGGCCGTCATCACGCACGGCCGACTCGATGGTGATGGCCATCGCCGGGCACACGGCTTCGCACAGCTTGCAGGCGATGCAGCGCTCTTCGCCGTTGTCATAACGGCGTTGGGCGTGCAGGCCACGGAAGCGTGGCGACATTGGCGTCTTTTCTTCAGGGAACTGCACGGTGACGTACGGTTTGAAGACGTGCTTGCCAGTCAGGGCCATGCCCTTGAACATTTCCAGCAGGAAGAAGCTGGAGACGAAATTTTTGAGGGACGTTGCAGACATGATGGTGGCCCCTTATTTCCAGATGTTCCAAGGCGACATCATCCAGCCGCCAACCACAACCAGCCAGATCAGCGTGATGGGGATGAAGATCTTCCAGCCCAGACGCATGATCTGGTCATAACGGAAGCGAGGGAACGATGCGCGCACCCACAGGAACATGGTGACGACGACAAAGGCCTTGGCGAACAACCAGAACCAGTTCCAGATGTACATCGTGTGCTCGATGAAGTCTGGCGTCGTCATGCCCAGCAGCTTGAACGACACTGGCGCAATCCAGCCGCCCAGGAACATGACGGCGGCCAGCGTGGACACCAGGATCATGTTGGCGTACTCGGCCAGGAAGAACATCGCGAAGGCCATGCCCGAGTACTCGATCATGTGACCGGCCACGATTTCGGATTCACCTTCCACCACGTCGAAGGGGTGACGGTTGGTTTCAGCCAGACCAGAGATGAAGTACACGATCGTGATAGGCAGCAGCGGCAGCCAGTTCCAGGACATGAAGTTCACACCCGAATTGGCGAACATGCCCTTGCCCTGGCTCAGCACGATGTCAGTCATGTTGAGCGAGCCGGCCGTCATCAGCACGATCACCAGGCAGAAGCCCATGGCGATTTCGTAGGACACCATTTGCGCCGAAGCACGGATGGCGCCCAGGAAGGCGTACTTGGAGTTCGAAGCCCAGCCGGCGATGATCACGCCATAGACTTCCAGCGACGTGATCGCCATCAGGAACAGCAAGCCCGCATTGACGTTGGCCAGTGCAGCTTCAGGACCAAAAGGCACCACAGCCCATGCAGCCAGCGCAGGCATGATCGTCATGATCGGGCCCAGCAGGAACAAAGGCTTGTTCGCGGCCGATGGCAGGATGATTTCCTTGAAGATCAGCTTGACCGCATCGGCGATAGGCTGCAGCAAGCCCAGGGGGCCTGTGCGGTTGGGACCCGGACGGATCTGCGACCAGGCAATCGCCTTGCGCTCCCACAGGGTCAGATAGGCCACGCAGCCCAGCAGAGGCAGCAAGAGCGCCACGATCTTGATCAGCGACCAGACCACGGGCCAGGCTGCGCCGAGGTTGGCGGCTCCGGTGTTGTACAGGGTGTCAATCATCTGTTGTCTCCCCTACCCTTCAGGCTTTTTCGACGCGGATGGCGCCGAAAGATGCGCCCAGCGTTGCGGTGGCCGGGGTACCGGCAGGCACGCGCACCACGTTGGCGGGCTGGCTGGCGTCGAGGACAGCGGGCAGCACTGCAC
>NZ_SCTN01000286.1 GCF_004297345.1 Aquabacterium sp.
TGTGACTACTGCCTCCGCTATGTTGGCGTATATTTTGCAGCCTGTCGAGCCGGCGCGCGTCCCGCATCTGCTTTCGTAATACGGGCCTTCGCTTCCGTGGGTAAACGGGGAGTAAGGTCAAGGACTCTCGCCAGCACGCGCGCATATCCTCCCAGGCGTTGCTGCGCTAGTTGCGCTTGTTCGCTCAACATTTCCTGAAGTCCATGACGATCCAAGGATGCTCCAGTTTCTGGATGTTCCCACCTCTTGTCCGGATTTTTCACAGTCACGAGGAGGCATCCCGCTCTGGCCTTAGAGTGCGCCATGTACTTGTTAATCAATTGATCTTCGATGGTGTCCCTTAGCTCGCGCCCTGATCGAGGCTTTTCACCAATCTTCAGTTCGATGGTGGCTTGAAGATCCGCCAAGGCTCGTAGCCGAATGTCCGTTTCTTTGCCATCGGCCGTCACGGCCTCCTGGTCGACCGTGTAGGCCCCGTAAGAGGACACTTCGAACTCTCGGGCAATGGCTGGACGCAGTGCGTTTTCATCAGTCACCATGGCCCATGCAGCTCGCGGTGCTGTGTCCCGAAGCATCAGATCTTGAAGGTCATCGAGACGGTCGACGAGTAGATCAGCCATGTCCGACGCGGTTTGAGGCGTGAGTTCGCGGCCATTGAACGACTTTGCGACATCGTCCGGACTGAATATGCTGGCGTCAATTTCAGCGGCCAAGCGCTCGCGAGCCAACTGGCTAATGTGATCGCGTGCGTAGGAAAAATCAGGATCGTTTGCTAACGCCAGCTTCGCTGTCATCGCCTCAGGGCCCGTCCTGCTCATCAATTCGTCGAACACGTAGCGCCGTCCATCCTCCGCATGATCACGGCTTCCCGGCGTATACACGCCCTCATGGAACACATCCTGCTCTGAAAGAACATGACGATGGACGGCTTTCACCAATCGAAGCATGTCGAGTGGCTGAAGTGTCGTTCGCCAATTTCCCAAGCCCGGATTGCTGCGTTCATCGAAGAGCCTTCCGATTACGCGTATTGCCCAGCCATTCTTTTCAACAGGTAGGCGTTCCAGCAGGCCGAGGAGTACCGCCAGTCCTCGGTGGCAATTGACTTGACACAGTACGCGTAGCCAGAACAGTAGGAAGGGGCCTTCTGTGGCGATGCGGACTTCGCGAGTCGCCAATTCCCCCAGCCACCTCTGCGCCTTTTCTGATCCGTGGGCCAATAGAACGCGAATGACTTGGTCCAGCTTATTCTCAGCCTCCATTGTGTGAGGCTGGTGCATCAAGCCCTTGGCACCTTTCAGCCAAGCAACCAGCCGGGGCTCAAAAAGCTTGGCAGTTTCGCTGTGGCCATGCCGAAGTGACTGCAAGCGCATCGAATGCCATTGGTTGGAACCAGACGCTTCTGAGAGGTCTGCCTCGATCTCTTCGCCGATGACTCTCTCGACAACAGCCGGATACTTTTGGCAAAGCGCGACTAACCAACTGGGAGAACCATTGAGTTCGAGAAGTGCATAGCGCGCTGCCAGTTCGGCTTCATCCACACTCAACTTGGTAGCCCATGTTGCATCCTCAGCTTCGGCATATATGCCCATAAGCGCGTTCGACCATACGATTAGGTATCTGTCTTTATCACCGGCTTCGCGCTCACTGCGAACCGTGGGACGCAGCCCGCGCCAATAAGTCATGAGGCTCTCTCGCAGAAGATCAGTCGCGACCTTGCCAAAGCTTCGCTCTAGAAGCGTGCGGTCCCATCGGGCGTACCCTTCGCTCCTTGGCTTGTTGCGTAAGGCAAGAGAGATGTTCCAAATCGTGTTCTTCAGCCGATTGGGTGCCAATGCTTGAGTTGGCTTCTTGGCCAGCAGGCGCCACATCTCGTGCCACTGCTTTCTCTCTTTGGCAAGCTTGCGCTCTCGTTGCTTTTGCCGCTCTCGTTGCTCCCTCTGCATACGGGTGATGTTCGGGTCTGCGCTGGTCTCGGCTGCAATTAATTCATTCAGTTGGGCAACCAGCGCTGGCGAGTCCGCTACAGCTCGCCTAACGGCCTTGATGCTGGTGAGCGCTCCTTCTTTGCGAGGTAATACATAGACAGCTAGATGAAGAAGAACGGCACGATATCCGGTGTCGCGGCCCGTCTCTCCGAGCGCCGCCATGATCCAGCTTTGATCTGGCTTCCCGGAATAGGGCAAGGGGCTGTCCAAGAAGACCAAGCGCGCATAGATGCCACGGGAAGTGCGGTCGGAATACTGTCCAACAGCCCAAGCATAGTCCGCGTCAAAGATGTCCCGTCGATGCCGCTCTGGCAACTTTAGAAATTGCTTGGCCAGGTCCGTGTTCTCGCCGTGTGGATCATGAGACGATCTGGCTACTCTGAACGCGATGACGGCGGCACCCAGCAACTCACTTGAAATGGTGTTCTGTTTGAGAAGGCGAACGCATACGGCCCGAAGCACACGCGAAACTCTGAAGCGCCCTATTGGCTCCGTCACCTTGTCTTCATCTTGATCTAGTGCCACCATTTCACACGTGAGTTCAGTCAGCTTCGGCAGCAGTCCTTTGAGGCGTTCAATGTCCAGGTTTGCCGTCTCAATCAAGTGCGCAATGCTGTCGGCGAAGTGCGTGTCGTCGCCGGGTGCATGAACGAGCTTTTCTATGAGCTTCAATAGCTGAGCATCGGTAACGTGCTCGGGATAGAAGTATGAGCCTACCCATCGGGCCAGGCTTTGAGTCCAGCCTTCTGCCACCGACATGGTCGACTCTATGAATCCTGCGGCGCGATCATCCGACAACTTCGTTAGGAGCATGAGTGCTTCGAATCGTTCTTGCTCTTCGGCTTTCGGATCTCCTGCAATTGATGCGGCGAGATCGGCGCATTGTCCGTAGCCACCGCTTGAAGCGAGCTGCAGCAACAGATGACGAATCTCAGGATTTTCGATGCCGGCGTTCCAGAGTTCTAAGACCGTATTGCCAAGAGGCTGCTTTGCCAACCTGGAGATTTGCAGATTCGGCACACCGGTAATCCCCCCATAAACCATTGCTCAGAGAAGTAGAGCTATGCGGCCATGGCCAACCGCTGCTTGGGGGTGATGCCGCCCAAGGCCATGTTTGGGCGTTCATGGTTATA
>NZ_SCTN01000609.1 GCF_004297345.1 Aquabacterium sp.
GTCATTTCTTCCCTATGGTCCCATTGTGCTGGGCACTTCGCAGTGCAGGTCATGAGGTTATGGCGGCGCTGCCTGGAAAATTCACGGCCGTAGCGGAATCTGCCGGAATAACGTCAACGCAAATCAGCAGCAGTGATCATTTCTATAACCGTGACAGCCAGGCGAATCATCAAACTACGCCGCAATGGGGCGCCAATGCTGATGGGTCGCACCATGGGCGCGTTACCCAGGCCGTGATCGAGCACGTTCTGGATACCTACATGCCTATTTCGTATTCAAATGCGGAAGCGATGGTCAAATTGGCCGACCAGTGGCGCCCAGATTTGGTTTTGCACACGCCGTGGGACTACACAGGGCCACTCGTTGCCACAATGTTGGGCATTCCACGTGTGAGCCACAGTTGGGGCGTCGCGCTCCCCAGAGAACTGGAGGCACTGGAGGCTCAGGCTATCGAACCTCTGCTTCAAAAATGGGGCATCCAAGGCGGACTGCAAGAAGCCAAACACCACATCGATATCTGTCCGCCCAGCCTTCAGTACGACGAGGTGCCGACCATGACACGGCACATGCAGTACATCCCATTCAATGGCTCATCTCCTCTGGAACCCTGGTTGCTCGAAGCGCCCAAGCGCAAGCGCGTGTGTGTATCCATTGGCAGTGTGCCCATTGAGAACGGGCATGCGCACTTGCTGGAAAGCGTGATCATCGCGCTCTCCAGGATGGATGTTGAAGGCGTCGTGCTGACTGGCGGCGTACAAGTCAACCTCGAACATCAACCCGCAAACGTCAAACTCATCAAGAACAACATTCCCTTGAGCTATGTGCTGCCCTCTTGCGATTTCGTGATTCATCACGGTGGCTCTGGCTCGACCATGACGTCATCGGTATTGGGTTTGCCTCAACTGGCCATTCCTCAGATGTGTGACCAATTTCGACATGCAGAGCGAACAGCCGAAGCCAAAGTGGGTATCACCCTCACTAACAAGACGCCTCACCCGGATGAGGTTTATCAGGCCGCGACGCAACTCATTTCCGATGAGGTCTATCGAACCAATGCTCGAAAGATGCGGATTGAAAACCTTCAGCAACCCAAGCCGGAACATTTCGTTTCCCTGCTTGAGTCATTGACTCAACGCTGACCGGACCCAGCAAGAGTGGAGGCTTGATTTATTTCAAGCCTTTACCCCTGCCCAGGCCCTTTCCCTAGATACATCAAACCAATGCGAGAATTTCATGCACGATAATCGCCGACCCCATGAGCTAAGCCGAACGCAAGTCCTTGCGGTCATGATGGCCCTGATATTGGGCAGCTTTGGAATTGGAACCGGCGAATTCGCCATCATGGGCGTATTGCAGGATGTGGCGACAGGCATCAACACGCCCGTGACACAGGCTGGCAATCTGATCAGCGCCTATGCACTCGGCGTAGTAATAGGCACCCCCCTCAGCATTCTGTTCGTAGCCCGGTTTCCCCGAAAGACGCAACTGTTGCTGCTCATGGCTTTTGCCGTGCTGGGTAATGTGGCCACAACATTCTCGCCCGAATACACCAGCTTGCTGGCGTCGCGTTTTGCCGCCGGTTTACCTCATGGCGCCTATTTCGGCGTTGCTTCGCTGGTGGCCGCAAACTTGTTTCCCCCCTCTCAACGTGGCAAAGCAGTGGGATGGATCATGCTGGGTATCACGTCCGCCACGCTTGTAGGCAATCCGATGTGCACATTCATCGGACAGGCGGCTGGTTGGAGAGAGGTTTTTGGGATCATTTCCCTCATTGAAGTCATCGCCGCTGTCTTGATTGCTGTATTTCTGACACGAAACGAGGAAGAGCCTGCTAGCAGCCCAATCAAGGAGTTCGGCGCACTGCTCAATCGTCAAGTCTGGTTCACGCTGGCGGTCGGCGCAATCGGCTTTGGAGGTGTCTTTGCTGTCGTTGGTTATGTGGCCCCGGCTCTCACGAGCGCGGCCAGCATGAGCCCAACGCTCCTGCCTTATGTGCTGCTCGTCTTCGGACTAGGTATGACAGCAGGCAACTATGTTGGTGGGCGTTCGGCGGACAAAAATCTCACCGCCACCATCATGCTTGCATTGGGTTGGGGGCTATTCACGATGCTGCTCTACACAAAGCTCATGACCAATCCCTATGGGGCGTTTCTGGGCATTTTCCTGATCGGCACAAACATGGCCCTGGTGGCCCCTCTGCAGGTCCGTTTGATGGATGTAGCCGGTAACGCCCAGACATTGGCGGCGTCACTGAACCACTCGGCGCTCAATCTGGCCAATGCCATCGGTCCCTGGCTTGTTGGCATCGCCATCGACATGAAGTATGGCTGGGAATCTACCGGCTACATCGGGGCGGTGCTATCGGCAGTCGGCGCAGCGATCTTCCTGGTATCACTTCACAGCGAAAAGACGATGGATAGCGCTTACGCCCGTTGATCACCATAAACACGGTCTCGTGTTTTCACTCTGAAAGGAAAAGCCATCATGACTTATCACGTTCTGGTTCAGTTCGACGTTCCCTCAGACAAACGAAGTGTCTTTGAAAGTGCGGCGAACATGAATGCGCAATCGGTAGACAAAGAGCCTGGCACGCTTCGATTTGAAATCATACGAGACGAGTTCAATAAAAACAGATACTACTTTGATGAGATGTACGCAGACGAATCCGCATTTCATGCGCACTGCCAAAATGAATCTCTCGGCAAGTTCCTGGAACTAATCGACAGTTACGCCTTTGGCCCGGTCATCCTGTTTAAAGGAAACAGGACACAACCGAAGTGAATTGCATCACCAAGGGGATTTATGAACAACAACATCACCCCCGACGCACCAGCGGCACTGCCACTGGCGCCATATGCATCACCCGCGCCGCAAACTGATCATGGCGTCATGGAGAACATCCTCCTGCCAATTGAAATAGACGGATGTGCTCCGCCTGTTTTTGTCGTGATTTCCGTCCGTTCAGAAGGGCACGGAGAAAACGAGCGTGAGGCATCCAAAACTGCGACACCTGAAGACCCCTATTTGCGGCCTTCCAACATTACCAATAAATGGCGCACCCTGTGAGGTGACGCCAAAAGGGAGTTATCGTGATACTCGTAACCGGAGGCGCAGGCTTTATAGGCGCCAACTTTGTGATTGATTGGCTTAAGCAATCAGACGAGCCCATCATCAATCTGGACCTTCTCACATATGCCGGCAATATGCAAAACCTGGAGGATTTGCATGACACCAATAAGCACATCTTTGTGAAAGGCGATATCTGCAATCAAGAGTTGGTGCGACAGTTGCTGGAGCAATACAAGCCCCGAGCTGTCGTGCACTTCGCAGCGGAGAGTCACGTAGATCGATCCATCCACGGACCCGAGGCATTTATCAGGACCAATATCGAGGGCACTTTTTCGCTTCTGGCAGCCGCGCGAGCTTATTGGTCCGCGCTGGATGGCCAGGCCAAGGAGGCATTTCGTTTTCTCCACGTATCCACGGATG
>NZ_SCTN01000033.1 GCF_004297345.1 Aquabacterium sp.
CGTCGGCTGCCGCGCCATCCAGGGCTCGCGTCAAGCCGGCACCAAACAGCGCATCAACCAACAATTTAGCGCCATCCAGACAATCGACTTGTACCGCGCCAACAACCGCAGCACCCGTCTCGACCGCCTCCCCTGCATGGCCTTGCACCCAGACTTGCGCAGCCAAGGCCGCATCACCCTTGAGCTCATCCACCCCCACCAGGCAAGCGACACGCACAGGCCACCCAAGCTCGCGCAAGCGGGCCGCCACGATGAAACCATCGCCGCCGTTGTTGCCCGGGCCGCACAGCACCACCGTCTCACGCACAGACCAGCGCTGGGTGATGGCACGTACCACGGCATCACCAGCGGCCTGCATCAAGGTGAAGCCAGGTGTACCAGACCGAATCGCTGCTGCGTCGGCCTGCGCCATCTGGGCGACCGTCAGGAGTTCACAAACCATGTTGAAAGCGCTTTCATCAGGCGCATTGCCATCACATTGATGCACAGTGTGCCGCCAACTTTTGCACACCCAAGGCTCGAAAAGGCTTTTGCGCTTGATGTACGTGAAAATTCACGCGACAAAACACGCTGGTGGCGAGATACTGAATTCCGTCGACGCATTGAGGTAATCAACGCCAGACAGGGTAGCCGGGTAACGGCGCCAAGAATGGGTGCTCAGTCTGACTCGATCAGGCAGGCAAGGCGGTCTTGCTGCACCACGCCACCGATCTGGTGGCTCCCCTTCGCAGGGGTAGATCCAGGGATCGCCCGACTGGATCAGGTCTTCCGGTAGGAATGGCCGACCACACAGCCCGTCGCTCCTAGGCCGATGGGCTGTTTTCTTTGATCAGCAGGTCTGCGTCGCTGACAATCGCTGATGCCCAAGGCCTCACAACAGTCAGCAGACCGGTTGTGCCGTTCAGTTGTAATGCTCGTACAGCATCATGCTCACAATAAAGAGCATGAGCATCAGATCAATCCACCAATCGCCCAGAACGACGTTCTGCAAGCGATCGAGTACCCGGTTAACACGATTGAAAAGGCAATGCGGCGGCTTCACGCTCATCATGACGCGCTCCTGTTTGAGTTGAACGGTTGAGAAGCCCTGCCAGGCCCGTCGCGCAGCACATGCCGCGACAGCCAGGGTTCAAGACGTCAAAAATCGGGAAGGAGGTACGGGCTCAAGGTCCCTGACGGGCCCAGCTTCTGACCTCAATCTCCGCCCACTCTTCGGGCGGCACATGGCCCCGTTCGTCCTGCCACAGACGCTCAGCCGCACGGGCCGCAGCAGCCGGCATCAGACCAGGCTGAAGCTCGGCCAGACGCTTGATGCAGCGGGCTATCCAGGCAGTTTTGAGGGGCGCTTCCATACTGTCATTTTATACAGTACAAAGCGTTTTGTGTAGCCCGTCAGGGAATGCCCGATGCCAGAAGTTGGCCCCGTTCACCGCACTTTTCGCTGCATGGCCTTGCGCCGGGTGCTGGCAGTGTGTTCGAACAGTGAAATCAATTGCGTGGAGAAGGCATGAGCACCCTGTCAGTGAACACCGTTACAGCGGCGCCAGTGCAGAGCAACGGCTCATCATCGACGACAGCCGCTCAAAGCCAAGCATCAGCAGCGCTGAGCAAAATCTCGCCAGCGCTAGCCAGGGCGCATGAGCGCATCGTCGCGCAGGCTCAATCAGAGTCCACGTCGATCTCGCAACTGGGTCAGTACAAAGCTACCGTCTCCAGCCTGGCGACCGCATCCAATGCCCTGGGCGGCATCTCCAGCAAAACAACTGCCTCTGACGCCGTCAAGATGGTTGAAAGTTTCATCGCTACTTTCAACAACGCAATCAAGCAGGCCAACACCGCCAGCAATACGAGCGGTCAGAGCCAGACAAATGCAAGCAGGACATTGGTCGAGTCGAAGAGAACACTGTCATCAACGGACTCATCAAGATCACAACTCAATAAATTGGGCATCACTCGACAGCAAGATGGGACGCTCGCGCTTGACGCATCTGTCCTGCAAAAGAGCCTGGCAAATGCCCCTGACGCTACGACCGCCACCCTGTCCCAGCTTGGCAAGGTCATAGGAAAACGAGCTGAATCAGAACTGGCCGACAAGGGGCGACTGAATGTGGCGTCGACAAAATCGAGCGAGCGAGCGCTCGCCTTGAAGCAGCAGCAAAGCGCCTTGCTTAGTGCCGCGACCTCCATGTCGCAAGCTCAAACCAGCAGCGCCAGTTGGGCCAGCAAGCAAGCGCTGCTGAAGTATTCGGCCAGTTGATGCCCTTGTGCAGGGAGCGCAACTGTCGCCGCTCCTAAGTGGTTGATTCGCCTAGTTTCCTAGGGAGATCAACGACTTGGATTGGCGGGTGCGGTGAGATTCGAACTCACGGAGGGGATAAACCCTCGCCGGTTTTCAAGACCGGTGCCTTAAACCGCTCGGCCACACACCCTTTGAAGCCGCCATTGTAGATGGCTTTGTGCGTGTCAGCCCTTGCCCGGCTTCTGTGCCTGCGGACAATCGATCTGAATGAGCTCCCGCGTGGCGCCATCGACACGCACGGCTGTGAGCTGTCCACCCCAGATGCAACCGGTATCGAGCGCCATCAAGTCATCCCTGTTAATCAAACCCAGGGTAGACCAATGCCCAAATGCAACTGGCGTGTTGGCCGTTCGGCGGCCCGGTACGTCGAACCAGGGCATGAAACCCTCCGGCGCACCGCCCACGCCCTCTTTGGTGGCGAACTCCATCGTGCCGTCCACCGAGCAAAACCGCAGCCTGGTCAGGCTGTTGACCACGCAACGCCAGCGCGGCACGCCCTGCAGGCTGTCATCCCACTTGTCGGGCTCATTGCCATACATGCGCGTGAGGAACTCACCCACGTCGGGCCCAGCCAGCATGGCCTCCACTTCTGCCGCCAGCGCCACGGTCTGAGCCGCATCCCATTGAGGGACGACACCCGCGTGCACCATCAGCCAGCCGTGTTCATGCACGGCCAGCCGGCGCTGGCGTATCCAGTTGAGCCAGTCGTCGCGATCGGGCGCGTTCAGGATCTCGTCGAGCGTATCGCTGCGGTGCGGCTTGCGCACGCCGTGCGCCACAGCCAGCAGGTGCAGATCGTGATTGCCCAGCAAGCAGGTCGCGGCGTTGTCGAGTTCGCGCAACCGGCGCAGGACGCCCAGGGAGTCCGGCCCCCGGTTCACCAAATCGCCCAGCACATAGACGTGGTCGCGGGAGGGCGAGAAATCAACGGTTTGCAGCAGCCGCTCGAACGGATTGCAACAACCTTGCAAGTCACCAACAAGATAGATCATGGAACGGATTCTGCTACGCTTATAGACCCTTTACAGACGGCCCAGCCAGGCTTTGCCAGACGCGGCGCCACTCATGGAACTTGCTCTACTGTTTTTTCTGACCCTGCTCAACGGCTGCTTTGCCATGTCCGAAATGGCGCTGGCCTCCAGCCGCAAGGCACGTTTGCAGGTCATGGCCGAAACCGGCGACTCTGGCGCCCAGGCTGCGATTGATCTGCACGATAACCCCACGCAGTTCCTGTCCACCGTTCAAATCGGTATCACCTCCACGGGTGTGCTCAACGGCATCGTCGGCGATGCCGCGTTTTCAGAGCCACTGGCTCACTGGCTGCAGGCCAACCTCGCCTTGCATGAGCGTGCGGCGGCCCTGACGGCCACCGGCCTGGTCGTGCTGATCATCACTGTCGTGACCATCATTTTTGGCGAGTTGGTCCCCAAGCGGGTCGGTCAGCTTTACCCTGAAACGGTGGCACGCCTCGTGGCCCCGCCCATGAAGTGGCTGTCCAGCATGACCAAGCCTTTCGTGCGCATGCTGGCCGCCACGACCGAGTTCATCCTCAAGCTCATCGGTGTCAAAGACAGCGGTGCACGCAGCGTGACAGAAGAAGAAATCGCGGCCCAACTGGAAGAAGGCCTGGATGCTGGCGTGATCGAGGCGCACGAGCACCAGATGGTGCGCAACGTGTTCCGCCTGGATGAACGCCAGATCGGCTCGATGATGATTCCTCGCAGCGACATCGCCTGGCTGAACATCGAGGCCCCGATATCGGAGAACCTCGCGACCATTGCCAAGCATGGCTTCTCGCGCTACCCGGTTTGCCGTGGCGGCCTGGACGATGTGGTGGGCGTGATCACCGCGCAGCAGTTGCTGCACCAATTGACCCAGCAACAACACAATGACCTGAGCGAAGGTTTGCTGCACGCCGTGTTCGTGCCCGAAACCCTCTCGGGCATGGAGTTGCTGGAGCATTTCCGTGCAAACGACACCCAGATGGTCTTCGTGGTCGATGAGTACGGCGAAGTCCAAGGCGTGATCACCCTGCGCGACGTGCTGGAAGCCATCACAGGCGAGTTCACCCCGCTCGAAGCCGACGATGCCTGGGCCATTCAACGCGAAGACGGCTCCTGGCTGATTGACGGCCTCATCCCCGTGCCCGAGTTGAAGGACCGGCTGGAGATCAAGTCCCTGCCTGACGAAGACCGTGGCCGCTACAACACCCTGGCCGGCATGGTCATGCTGCTGCTGGGCCGTCTGCCTCAGACCACCGACTCGGTGGAGTGGGAAGGCTGGCGCTTTGAAGTCGTGGACATGGACGGCAAGCGCATCGACAAGATTCTGGCCAGCCAGACCAAAGACGCCCGCGACTGACTGATCACCCATGGGGCCGTAGCGAAGCCATCGGGGAAGGCTGGTCCCAATAGCGATGGTGCGCCGGGCGCCAACACGCTCCCAGATGCGGCTGATCTGCCGAGCGTGTGCCATCTTGCACAAGCGCATCAGCATCATCGCTGAACCAGATATACGCCCCGCAAGACGGGCTGGCCACCCAGTTCAGCCGCATCGATTCATAGCGCGCCAACACGGATGGGGATGGGTGTCCATATCGGTTGCGTCGCCCCACCTGAATCACCACTTGCTCAGGCCCAACGGCCTGCAGGAAGCCTGCTGTCGACGATGTCTGGCTGCCGTGATGTGCCGCGATGAGCACCGTGCTGCGCAAATGACCCGCCAAATAATTCGCGTCCTGCGCCACCAGTTCAGCCTCCTGCGCTGACTCGATGTCCCCAGTCAGCAAAGCGCTGCGCCCGGCCGCACTCACCTTGAGCACACAAGAGATGGCGTTGGGCGACAACTCATCACGATGCGCATAGGCCTGCGCACCTGGATGCAAGACTTC
>NZ_SCTN01000287.1 GCF_004297345.1 Aquabacterium sp.
GAGGGGCTGGCCTGGTCATGGTCGGCCCCTCAGACACCGCCGCGATGGTGTCGATGCGCGGCAACCACCCACCCACGGCCGATACCCATGCCTGTCGGGCCTGCGACAGCAGCGCCCCCACGGGAAGCACGATCAAAGCGTCGCGCGGATCTGCGCCCTGCTCCGTCAGCCACACCGCCGTTTCCCTTGCCCAGGCCTGCCAGCACACCTCGGCGCTGTCCTGCGGCGCCCAGCGCCAGAGCTGGGGCTGAATGGCCATGTTGCGGGTTTCGAAAAAGTTTCTGGCTATCGCGGTCATTGAATAAGGTCTCTTGGAACGCATCCAATCGGCCACATCTTCTGTGTCAGAATCTTTGCATTCCTGCTGGAGAAATCACCTGAGGGTGTCGCCATCGCGCCAGCATACTGAAGGATAGTTAAATGAGCAGCGACCTGATCAAACACATTTCCGACGCCTCTTTCGATGCCGACGTCCTGCAATCTGCCCAGCCCGTGCTGGTGGATTATTGGGCCGAATGGTGCGGCCCTTGCAAGATGATCGCCCCGATTCTGGACGAAGTCGCCACGAGCTACTCTGGCCGCCTGAATGTGGCCAAGATGAACGTGGATCAGAACCGTGAAGTGCCCGCCAAGTTCGGCATCCGCGGCATTCCCACGCTGATGATCTTCAAGGGCGGCCAACTGGCAGCGACCAAGGTTGGTGCGCTGTCGAAGGCGCAACTGACTGCATTCATCGACGGCAATCTGTGATTTTTCTGATCATTTCGTCCCTATAATGCGGCCACCGACTGATAGACTTCAGTCGGTGTTCGTCGAGCCAGCCTGATACTCAGGCGGCCGGTGCAGAGAATCTGACTGATATCTCGCTAGCGCACCACGACAAACTCTCGGTCCGGTGCCCTTTGTGGCCAGGCCATTTGTCCGACCTCCCTTTCGCCCACGATTCATTCACCTGCCAGGCGTAGCGTTGACACTTTGACGCTTCACAGCCAGCGGGTTTCGTTCAGGGTCTCAATCCATGCATCTGTCAGAACTCAAGGCTTTGCACATCTCCAAACTCGTGGAGATGGCTGAAGGTCTGGAAATCGAGAACGTCTCTCGCATGCGCAAGCAAGAGTTGATGTTCGCCATCATGAAGAAGCGGGCCAAGGCCGGCGAACAGGTCTTCGGCGACGGCGTGCTGGAAGTGCTGCCGGACGGCTTCGGCTTCCTGCGTGCCCTTGACATGAGCTTCCTGGCCAGCACGGACGACATTTACCTGTCGCCCAGCCAGGTTCGCCGCTTCAATCTGCACACCGGTGACATGATCGAAGGCGAAGTGCGCGTCCCCAAGGACGGTGAACGTTACTTCGCACTCGTGAAGGTCGATCGCGTCAACGGCTTGTCACCCGAAGTCAACAAGAACAAGTTGATGTTCGAGAACTTGACGCCGCTGTTCCCGGACGAGCAATTCAAGCTGGAACGCGAAACCGTCAAGAGCAATGACGACAACGTCACCAGCCGCATCATCGACCTGATCGCCCCCATCGGCAAAGGCCAGCGCGCCCTGCTGGTGGCCCCGCCCAAGAGCGGCAAGACGGTGATGATGAAGAACCTGGCTCACGCCCTGGTCGCCAACCACCCCGAAGTGCATCTGATCATGCTGCTGGTGGACGAGCGCCCTGAGGAAGTGACCGAAATGCAGCGTACTGTGCGCGGCGAAGTCATCAGCTCGACCTTCGAC
The DNA here is from genome assembly GCF_004297345.1 of Aquabacterium sp. Lineage (GTDB taxonomy): Bacteria > Pseudomonadota > Gammaproteobacteria > Burkholderiales > Burkholderiaceae_C > Aquabacterium. The sequence continues at coordinate 1,724 of NZ_SCTN01000287.1, forward strand.
GAGCCCGCCCAGCGCCACGTGCAGGTTGCCGAAATGGTGATCGAGCGCGCCAAGCGCCTGGTTGAACTCAAGATGGACGTGGTCATCCTGCTGGATTCGATCACCCGTCTGGCACGTGCCTACAACAACGTGCTGCCTTCTTCCGGCAAGGTCCTGTCGGGTGGTGTGGACTCCAACGCCCTGCAGCGTCCCAAGCGCTTCTTCGGCGCGGCCCGCAACATCGAAGAAGGTGGTTCGCTGACCATCATCGGCACCGCCCTGATCGACACCGGCAGCCGCATGGATGAAGTGATCTACGAAGAATTCAAGGGCACCGGCAACTGCGAAATCCACCTGGATCGTCGCATGGCTGAAAAGCGCGTCTACCCTTCGATCCTGATCAACAAATCGGGCACCCGCCGCGAAGAGCTGCTGCTGAAGTCGGACATCCTGCAAAAGAGCTGGATTCTGCGCAAGTTGCTCTACCCGATGGACGAAATCGAGGCGATGGAGTTCGTTCTGGACAAAATGCGCTCAACGAAGAACAACCACGATTTCTTCGACATGATGCGCAGAGGCGGTTAAAGCCGCCTCCACCCCGAGATTCTCATGCTAGAATCTCGGGTTTTCCGGCTGTCGGAAAGTGTCAGGCATGGTGCCTGGTGGCTCCCGATGATGCAAACAGCAAGAGGTTTTTGACATGCCTAAGCAAGGTATCCACCCCAATTACCGCGAAGTCATTTTCGTGGACCAATCCAACGGTTTCAAGTTCGTGACCCGTTCGTGCGCTCCTACCAAGGAAACCATGAAGCTGGAAGACGGCCGTGAACTGCCCCTGTTCAAGCTGGAAACCTCTTCTGAGTCGCACGCTTTCTACACTGGCACTCAGAAGTCTGTGGACTCCCTGGGCGGTCGCGTGGAAAAGTTCCGCAACAAGTTCGCTCAGTTCCGCAAGTAATCAGCTTGGCCGAGCATGGCTTTACAGCGCTCGGCCTTCTGATTCGCACCAAAAGGGTAGCTCAGGCTGCCCTTTTGCACTTCTGCATCGCCCCATCCCTCATGAACGCTCGTTCACAGGCCCCGGTCATCTCTCCCGCTCTGGTTACCCAGAAAGCGGTGCAGCGCTTGCCTCGATGGGCCTTGCTGCTGTTTTGCGCGGCCTATGTGATCCCCGGTCTCATCGGGCGTGACCCCTGGAAAAACGAAGACATCGCGTCTTTCGGGCATATGTGGAGCCTGGCATTGGGGCAGGCATCCTGGCTGCACCCCAATGTGGGCGGCGTTTTACCTTCTTCTGGCGGCATCCTCCCCTACTGGCTTGGCGGCGCGTTCATTTCCGTTTTGAGCCCCTGGATTGATCCGGCACTGGCTGCGCGCATTCCCTTCGCCTTGCTGCTGGTGGCGATCCTGGCGCTGACCTGGTACGCCTGCTACAACCTGGCATTGACCGACGCGGCCCAGCCCCTGCCGCTCGCTTTTGGTGGGGAGGCCAAGCCCCACGATTACGCGCGGGCTGTTGCCGATGGCGCCTTGCTGGCTTTGATCGCCAGCCTCGGGCTACTCCAGCTTGGCCATGAAACCACGCCTGAGTTGCTGCAACTGACCGGCAGCACCATGTTCCTGTTCAGCCTGGCAGCCGTTCAGCGCAAGCCGCGCCAGGCCCGCCTGGCCGCCCTGCTCTCGCTGCCCATACTGGCCGCCAGCGGCAGCCCGGCCGTGGCTGCCATGTTGGGCCTTGCCGGCATCCTGGTGTGCTGGCGCTCCAGCAAAGAACACATGAAGACGCATCTGCCGTGGGTTCTGGCGGCCATGCTGCTGGCCATCGGCCTGGCCAGCGTTCTCAGCGCCACGGGCCTGTCGGGCTGGGTGTGGCGTGTCGATCCTGAATTCAGTCTCAAAGAGAACCTGCAACTGATCAGCTGGTTCACCTGGCCAACGCTCCCCCTGGCCGTCTTGACCATCTGGCATTGGCGTCGGCAGATCTGGCGGCGCCATATTGCGGTGCCCTTGTTGACGGCTGCAGTGGGTTTTGCTGCCTCGATCGCCATGGGTGCCAATGAGCGCGCCTTGTTGGCAGCACTGCCACCGCTGGCGGTGCTGGCAGCCTTTGCCTTGCCCATCCTGCAACGCAGCCTGGGCTCGGCCATCGACTGGTTCTCCGTGTGCTTTTTCACCGCCTGTGCTGGTGGCATCTGGCTCATCTACATGGCCATGCACAAAGGTGTGCCGGTCAAGGTGGCGGCCAACGTGGCCAAGCTCGTGCCTGGTTATGTGGCGCAGTTTTCCTGGCTTGCCCTGATCCCCGCTGTATTGGGCACCGTCTTGTGGCTGGGCCTGGTGAGATGGCGCACCGCGCGACAGACTCACGCCCTGTGGAAGAGTCTGGTGCTACCGGCTGGCGGCGTGGCCCTTTGCTGGCTGCTGTTCATGACCTTGTGGCTGCCTTTGCTGGACCAGGCCAAGAGCTACCGGCTCGTGCTGGCTCGCATGTCGCCACACATCCCCGCTGGTGATCAGATCTGCGCGCCGGGTGCGCCGGTTGGCCTGTTGACAGCCATGGAGTACTTCGGGCGCTACCGTGTGGATGGCCTACCTCAAGCAGGTCAGGCAGAGGCTTCACGCTGCCCCTGGTTGGTACTGCGCACGCCGGCACACACTCAAGCGCCATCGGTGCCCAACTGGCATATGGTTGTGCGCTACAACCAGCGTACGCACAACTCCGAACAGATCGTCATCTACAGGCGCGACTCACACCAGCCGAACCCGGGCCGCGGGGACGGTCAAGGTGAAAGTCGAACCCTTCCCTGACTCACTGCTGATCCGCAACTCGCCGCCGTGACGCTGCACCACGTGCTTCACGATGGACAGGCCCAGCCCCGTGCCACCTGTTTCCCGTGACCGGCTGCCATCCACGCGATAGAAGCGCTCTGTCAGGCGCGGGATGTGTTCCGGCGCAATACCGATGCCGCCATCTTTCACGCTGAACTCGGCGCCACCATCTGCCTGGCCAACCCAGCGCACCTCGATGGGCTTGCCCTCAGGGGTGTAGCGCACGGCGTTCGACACCAGGTTACCCATGGCACTCAGCCATTCACTCTCGATGCCGGCAATCTCGCAGTGTTTGCCATTCGTTTCCGTCACAAAGCTCATGGGATGACGCTCGCGCGACAAGGCCAGGCCATCGGTCTCGATGCGTCCCATCAGGGCATCCACCTTGATCCAGCGGTCTGAAGCCGGACGGGGGCTGCCTTCGATCTGAGCCAAGGTCAACAGGTCATTGACGAGCCCCTGCATGCGGTCAGCTTGCTGCGTCATCAAGCTGATCACGCGCTTGCGCTCGACCTCGGTCAAAGGCAAAGAGCCCATGGTCTCGATGAAACCTGTCAGCACAGTGAGTGGCGTGCGGATCTCGTGCGACACATTGGCCACGAAGTCCCGGCGCATGGTGTCGGCGCGCTCACGCTCGGTGATGTCCTGTGACAGCACGAGCTTCAAGCCATCACCATAGACGCGCACCAGAATCTGCAGCACGGTCTGCGTGCCGTGGCTCATCTGGCACTTGACCACATCGCGGTAGTCGCCGCCGGCCAGGTACTGCACAAACGCGGGCTGGCGTACCAGGTTGGTGACGCGTTGCAGCAGATCGCGTTGAGGATTCAAGCCAAAGTGATCCGCTGCCGCCGAGCTGATCCAGGTGATCTGATCGTTGGCGTCCAGCAGCATCACGCCATTGGGCGAGGCTTCGATGGCAGACAGGAACTCGCGCAGACGGGCTTGCTCCTCGCCGATCTGTACATCCTTGAGAT
>NZ_SCTN01000623.1 GCF_004297345.1 Aquabacterium sp.
GACGCGGGCGGGATAGGAACGGGCGGAACGGCTGGTGGGGGTATGACGGGAGCGGACGGCGCTTGCGGAGCCTGTACGGGCACGGGCGCGATCGGACCAGCCTCTAGACGCGTCAGATATCCCCCGAGGAAGCCGGCCGCCGCCGAGAACAGCGATCCCATTGCCCCGGCGATCTCGGGCGGGACTTGGATCTGCCAATGCCCGAGGATAAGACCGATTGCCCAAATCAGGATGATGGCGATCGGGGCTGAGCCGCCAGCGGCACCGAGGCCATTGGAAACGCGCGGACTGATCGGATTCATGTGCTAGGCTCTCCAAGATACATTGCCCGCTCTTCCTGTCGTCGCCGTAATAGGGCTTGGACAACATGACCGCCGGCTTTATCCCACATCAAGAAAGCGTCAGCCGCTTCGGCGTATTCCCCAGCGAGATGGCGGCGAAGAACCGTTGAATTCCCTAGGCCGGCGATGCCGACATTGTACGCGAGACTCGTCATCGCGTCGAACTGCCCCTGCGTCGTAGGCGCATCACCGCACATGCGATTGACGGCAAGACCATACTTCTCGCTCAGATCCTCAGTTAGCATCTCATCTGCTTCGGCCTGGGTGATTGTCTGGCCATCATAGACGCCCTCGGTATGCCCAAAACCGATCGTGAGTACCCCCACCATATCTCGGTAGGCACTCAACTCGCAGCCTTCGTTGCGCTCGATCAAGGCGCGGCCGATGGGGCTAACTTGAAAGTCGCTCATCCGTAGCGTCCCTTAGGAAGAATGCGTATCGCGTGCTCGCCCAGCGTCACGGTCTTTGCCTCGCCGGCCGCGTCCTTGTAGATCACAATGCCCGACACGTCATCCGCGCTGATCAATTCGCCCCGATTTGCTCGCTCGAAATTGTCGAGCCGAACGGCATCATACAGCTTGGCTTCTTCGCCGGATACATTCATCACATTATCTGCTCATTGCCCTTGCGCTGCCTCTATCGACTGACGCAATCGCTGGATACTTCGTTCAATTTCCTGAAATTTTCTATTGATCTCCGTCTTATCGGTCTGGGTATTTGTATGCCGTTGCGGCGTGGTCATAAGGGCTGGCGGAGGCGCAGATGGTGGCTCACAGGATGCGAGTGCTCCCATCAAAATGAGACCAATCGCCGGGAACATCCTCATTTCCTTTTGCGCTCCAACTCCCGAATGTCCTCCAGTTGCGCTGAAATTTTGGCGAGTTGGGTGTTCATGTCAAGAATTTGCGCCGTAGAAAATTTACGATCGGCTTGAAGCTCGACAACCATTCTCTCCACACCATCCAAACGACTAGAAAATACCGCTATGGTGCGATTTACATCTATCCCCCACACAGCCAACGGCACGATGATAACAATTAAGATTACCTGTATCAGATGATCTCGTGATGGAAATTTCCATCGGCTGCGTGGGATATCATCTGACATTCCATGTATTCCCCTAATCAACAATAGCGGCACTCACGCGAAGCTCGTCTGTCGCGCCCACGACTGAGTAGCGTCCCAGTTGATCGATCCGGCCGTCGTCTGGCGCGCCTGGAGGTCGGTCAGCAGAGCGGCGACCGTCTCGCCGCTCAGCCCCGTGATCGCCGCGGCGGTCGACTCCTGTAATATCCCGATCAGGTACTCGATGTAGGAGTCGGCGTTCGCGTTGCCGCCGGTATTTGCGGTCGTGCTGCTCGCCTGCGGCATGACGAACGGGCCGCTCTCCGCCGGCGTCTGCGACCCGGAGCCGGAGGGCGCTGGCAGCGCCGCACCGCCGTTCGTCGCCGACAGGTTGAACTCTAGCGTCGTACCGACGATCGCGATGTCCCGCATGTAGTACGCCGTGTCGTTGGCGTAGCTGCCGCCGGCTGGGGCCGCGTTGTTGTTCGTGCCAAAGATGACAGCATCCCCAGCCTGCGGGTTAGAGTACCCAAAGCGGTTGTAGTTCGTGATGCTGAATGCCGGGTTGCCGGTCGTCCACGAGATCGTCTGCGGAATGTTCTGCACACCGCCGGTGCTCGCCATTATGCCGCCGAGCTGGGCGTCCGACGTGATCGCGCCGGTGCCCTCGATCGGCAGGGTCGTCGAACCAACGACGGTGTGCCAGATGAAGCCGGTCGCAATGGGCCAGCCCCCGAACGTCGCGAACAGATGCGCGAGGAACGTGACGTAGTTCTGCAGCCAAGTCAGCGCGTTCGCGTCGCCGGTCAACGCGTAGATGAAGCGCATCCCGTAGGCCAGATACGTCAGCTCGAACATCGCGGTCATGCCACTGAACTGGGTGCCGTTGCGCACCGCCATCCACATGCCGATCGACCGACAGTACGAGTTGAGCTGCACCGCTAGCGCCTGGTTGATCATCCAGCTGCAGTTCTTCGCCACCTGGTCGCGGAAATAGGTTGCGATTTGGCTGCCGTCATAGAACGGGTTTGGCGTCAACGCAGCCGCGAGGCCGAGCGTGCGGAGCGCCCATGCCTGGGTGCGCTGCTGCGTCGCGAAGGCCGCCGGCAGGCCGTATCCGGCAACGGGCGTCGTCGGGTTTCGCCACGGCACCGAGTGCGACAGCATCGCCCCCGACCCCATCTCCATCAGCCCAGCGAGGAACTGCGGCTCGGCGGTCACCAGGTAGGCGTAGGCGACCGTCTCCGGCATGTGGTCGAACTGGTTGGAATCGACCGCGAAGGTGCGGCAGAAGGCCGGCGGCGCCGTCCAGGTGCCGTCCACGGCAGACCAGCCAATTTTCTGCTGGGTCGAAGTCGGTGCGTCCATGCCGGTGTAGGACGTGTTCGACAGGTTGATCAGGTTCTTCGACGCAGCGCCGCGGAAGTTGTGGCAAAAGTGCCCAGCAGCAAGGCCGACGCATCGCACGATGAACTCGTCGATCAAGCTCTGCGTGTAGAAGTGTCGCGACGAGTACTCGGTTAGTGGCCCGAGGTCAGGGCGCGAGCCCGACGCGCCAACCGTCGTGAACAGCGGCCCAACGCTCGCCGGATTCCACGTCGGGTAGGGAAAGACACCATTGCTGATCGAGCCAATCAACGAGAGGTTAAACGCTCCAAGAATGCGGGTCGACTGCCAGTACGACTGCCCGTAGGTCGCGCGACCGAGCGACGGCGACGTGATCGACCCGGTGCCCTGGAAGGTCTGCCACGTCCCTGCCGCGGTCGCGCCCTGGAGCGAGTCGAATTGGCACAATGCGTGGACCGGATTGAAGGTATGCGTCCCGGAGCCGGCGTTCGTCGCTGCCGTCGCGTTCTCGCCGGTCGAGTAGTTGCTGATGTTGATCGTCGTCGCGCTCGCCGACGCGGCCGTCGCGAAGTAGATCGTTCCCGTTGCGAGCGGCGCCGGCAACGTCCCGGTCGTCGTCAGGTAGCCAGCAATGACCTGCCCGTGCGACCCGGCGAAGGCGCCATTGTAGAGCTTGTTGCCAGGCGCGCTGAATATTTGCCCAGACGACCAGGTGAACGTGAACGGTGTGTAAGTACCATCGTTGCACGCGCCTGGCACGTCGATCGAGGTTGGGCCGCCACCGTACTGGTAATAGACCCGCGAGAACGCACGGAAGTTCTTCGTCGGACTGTTCACGTCCCAGTAGGGCTGTGTCTTTCGCCCCAAGACCGCGAAGCCGCCGAGGTTGCCGCTTGCGTCGTTCAGGATCGCCGCCCAGACAGTCGCTTCCATCTGGCCGTGCGCAGCGCCGCCCGGTGTCTGGGTGCACTTCAGTCGCAACTCGACGAGCAGCCCGGCCCCGCCGTCGCCGAGCGTGTACTGTGCGTAGTTGTTCGCATCATTGCGCGCGTAGCCGGCCCACGTCCCGGTCAGGTTCGCCCCAGCGACCGGCGCCGCATCGACGAGAAACGCGAGGCTCTGGTTGTAGAGATCGGTCAGCGCCCGCCCACTCGCGGAGGGCGCCGTGCCGCCGTTCCACACGCCGATAGCCTGCGTCGCCGCGGCTGAGAGCGAGAATGTCGGGCGGATCAGCGCGCCCATCCACATCACCGCGCCCGAGGGCCAGTTTACGATGTTGAACGGCGTGAACGGCTGCGCCACGCCCGAGACGAGGAGTTGCGGGTACGTCCCGGCTGGCAGGTCGCCGTCCTTGAACGCCAGCCCGCGCATCAAGAAGTAGGTGCCGGCGGTCTGCGTCGAAGCGGTGTCGTTGACTGCGGTCAAATCCCACAGGTGCTGGGCGCCACTCGATGTGCCAGTGATCGCAAGCGGTGCGGTCGTGTACGGCGAATTTGTGAATGATGCATCGGTTGCAGTCAATGTGATCGAATCCGATCCCGCCGCTTGCGTTCCGTTCAGCGCCAGGTTGCTCCCGACAATCTTGAACTTTGCTGCATCCGTTCCACCAACGCTCAGCGTCCCGCCAAAGCTGCCAGTGTTGGTCTGTACCGAGATTGCACCGACAACCGTTCCATCAGGCGATCCGCCGACGAATGTGTTGTTGCTGAGACTGACACCGGTTATCAACGGGGCTGCCGTTCCAGTCCCGACGCCTCCGCGAAAGGCGAAGAACAGCGGCACGCCGCCGACGATATCGCGCCGGCTTACTTCCGACTTTTTTATTAGTTTTGTTGGGTACATGCCAGATACCCGTTGGGGAGATACGCCGTCTTCGTACCATTCGAGGTATTCTGTGCTCCACGCATCAGCATGTGGCCGCCAGCATTGATCTGCACGAAGGCATCAACGACAAAAAAGCCTGTATTTATTACATTGCTATTGCCGATAGCCGATCCCATCGTAGTTGAGCTACTATTTGTAAATGAATTGCTAGTAGCAAACGAATAGGCACCGCTCGTAAACGTCAAGCCGTCCTCCGATGTGAAGATGATCTTGATGCCACCAGTCGCCGGAGCGGTCGCGGGGAAAAAGCCGTGACAGGCATAATTCTTACCAGCCGACAGCGCTAGCGACATGCCGGTGATGTCGGCCCCAGCGATCGTCACATCCGTCGTCGAGGTGGCGTCGAATTCCGAGGTAACGAAGGCCGTTACAACGGTCGTACCGCTGCTGGTAAGCGCATTATTAGATGCCGCCGTGATGCGGCCGTCAACTGCATAAGTCAACCCACAAGAGTGGGTCGCATCTCCGCATGATCCAGCTGTTACGGTATTCGCTAGAGCCACATCTGCCGGACGCCAGAAATTGACCGTCCCGTCGTAATAGAAATCTCGGCTTTTGTTAATCCCGATCGTGATGTTCGCGCCGATTTGGAAGCGATTAGCAGCGGCTGAGCTGGCGCTTTGATCAACAATGATGAGGTTGTTCGTCGAACCGATGTTCGTGATGCGCAGGCGACGGTTGTCGAAGCCGCCCGCAATTCCGGTGATGTTTCGATCGGCCGCGCCGCCATCTTGGCGGATCGTGCGCGCCGTCGCCATGTTCGTTGGGTTGTAGTCGTTGACATTGCCCGAGAGCGCCGTTGGCGTGATGCTTGGCCCGTCGCCCAGGTGGTGTGCGATGCCGATCTCATAGTCCGTTCCGTTTGACCGGGCGCAGAACGACGCACCGGGTTCGATCGTCGCGAGCGTCGTTCCGCCCGCACCAACCCAGACACTCGTCGTCGCGGTGATCGTCGCGTTGCCAGTCGTGCCGGTATTCTCGCCGCAGAACGAGAAGCCCGAGGTGAAGCCCGCCGTATTCGCTCGAACGATCGTGTAAGCATGCGCATCGAGCTTGACATAAGCCCCGCTATCTGACGACGCGATGGCTGCACTGCCGCTCGCCGCGCACGTCCCCGAGGTACAGTCATCCTCGCGACTCGTCAAATCCCAGGTCGTGCCGGTCTCGGCAAAATTAGCGCTGAAACTCCACGGGAGAAATGCGGCCCCATCACTCCCGAGACCGTTTGCCGTTGTCGGGAAGCCTGCGGTAACGGCAACCCCGTTTACGAAAAGCCCCGTCGCGTTGACCGTCCCGGTGCCCTGCGAGCCGCCAGTCGGTGATCCAACGACTAGCCCGTTCGTCGTCGTGTTCCCTGACCCGTCTACCAGGAAGCCGGTCGAGTTGAGGAAACCGCTGCTGAAGGTAACGGAGGAAAAGTCGATTCCATATTTCGCCGCATAGCTATGGCCACCAAGGGCAGTCGCCAGCGTGCCGATCATTGTCCCATTTGTCGGATCGATCGCCCAAATGCCGTCCGGCTCCCCAAAGATTATCCCATTCAACCAGTATGTGCTGGCGCCGATTTGATTTACTATTCCAACCGCAAAGTCCGCGGTCGTGCCTTGAATTGCATCAACCGCCGCGCCGCCTGTGCCGAGTTGAACGATCTTCAGCCCCTCTTTGTAAGAAACCTTTGTCGCCCCTGTCGCGACACCGATGTCAATCTCTCTTCCCACGATGCTGTTGAAGTACGTCGCCCCAGTTTGCAACGCTGCCGAATCGTTGCCTGCGAAGAAGTTGCCGGCACCTGTCGTGTTCGTTCCACCGTCATTCGCCGATGCCTGCGCTACGGAAGCTCCGGCGACATAGAAATTACGGTTCGCTGCGCCATTGCCGGTCGCGTGGGTCAGGTTTAGGAGCGATTCTAGCGTCGTCCGGCCGCCCGTCAGTGAGGCGCTGCCCAAATTCTCCCCGATATAGACCGCAATCGCACCGCCAGGACCGCCGGCGCCAGTTGTATTCACCGTATCGTTGTCGATCGCCAACTCGTTGAAAAACGCCTGTCCGCTCGTCACCGAACCGACCCAACTGCCGTGCCCGTAAAGGCCCTGCGCGACAACCCCGCTGCTACTGTGCGTCGAGTTGAGGACCGCTCCCGCAAACGCCGGCGTGTTGGCCGTGCCGAGGCCGAGGTTGTTGCGCGCATCCGGCAGCACGGCATTGGAGGCGCTGGGCGTCATGCCGCTCCCGCTCCCGGTACCTCCAACCGAGGCCGACGTTCCCGACCCAAGCTCTACCGTAACCGTCGCCGTGGACGATGCCGTAATTGCCGCGAGATAAGTCGCTCCATTCAGCGCAAGCGGGCGACAAGTTCCCGCCAATATCTGCGTATTGTTTGACGTTGCAACGACGGTGATGTCGCCGAGAGCCACATAAACCGTCACCGTTCCGGTATTACAGACATTGGCCGTTGGCGGCGGAGGTTGCGAGTACGCAGGAAGAGCAACCGACGAGGAAGTCACAGATGCGGATAATGGCGTTGTAGCACCTATCTGCGACCACGGCGCTGGGTTTGTGGTAACAGACACCTGCGCAAACGCTCCGCTTACCCACGTCAATGCCAGAGCGATAGCGATAAAGAACTGCCGTCGTTTCATGGTCTCACCTCATCTGTACTTACAGTCGTAACTCAGCGAATACGGAGTCGCCGAGACAAGTGGTATCCCTCCATTTTGCCAAGTCATTGTAAGTTGAGGCGAAGTCGCCGAGGTGGATGGCGTGACGCCCGATCCAGCCGCCCAATCCCCCCCCGTTGTCTGCGCCCAGCAGACAACTTGGAAAGCAGCCGCGAGAGAAATCCCCACCGTCACCGTCCCGCTCGCTGCAATCCCACTTCCCCCTGGGGTTAGCAAAATCGTCCCAGATGTGATCCCAGTCTCCGGTGGAGAAGGCAGGCTACACGTCCCGGTGGAGCCGATTCCCGTACACGCCACTGTCGGCGTTATCTGCATCAGCGCCGTCATATGCGCCGAGCCAACTGTTCCGGTAAAGTTCGAGTCGAAGAGATTTCCAGGTCTGTCCGTCGTCAGCTCGTCGAAGAACACCTGCCCCCAGGGCTTTGCCCCTACAAGCAGCCCTGTCGTTCCTCCTTTTATGAAGGGAAGCGACCCACCATTATTTCCCCCCATTTGCAGATTGTGCACAGAGAAGACGCCTGTAGTGGCGAGAATCTTCGCTGCGCCACCAGCGCAATCCAGCAGCAGCGCCGTTTGTGCTACAAGCGCCCCAGAGAGCTGGATGCAATCCGTCCCGCTGAACTCCGAAGCGATGAAATCCGCCTTCAACGTGCTGGTCGCATCAACGACTATTCCCGGATCGCCGGAGAAGCTCGCTAGGCTCCCGCCCCACACGTAGTTACCCGCTGCGACATGCACTCCAATGTTCCCGACGTAATCCGCGCAGGCAAAGTTGTTGCCGTCTGTCCAGATGGCGCCGAAGATCGCCCCGGTTTGGAAGTCGTAGTCATAAATGTCGAAATTCTGCGAGACAATCTGATCCAGCCAGATCCCCGCCGGGCCTGGACTGCTCCCCACTCGCAACCCCGTTCCCGGCCGCCTGCCGGCAGCACAACTGTTCGCCGTGCCGATAGGCTGAATCTTTATATAGTCCGCGACACCCGAATCGGTATTGCCTACATCTAACTCGATCACGGCATGGGTAACGCCGGTGCCATCCGCAAAAACGTGATGAACATAAGGACGCGCGCCAGTATTGTAAAAAGCGGTGTCAAAACCCACGATGGTGCTGTAGGTCAACGAAAAATCACTAAATCCCGCATCCTTGACTGCGATACCCGTCCATGTCGGAATAGTTAATACCGGGAACGTAATACCGCTAGCAACAATAAAACATCCTGAAATAGAGGCTCCTGGTCCCGCAGCAGAAATCGTCTTGCTTGGGTCGAGCACGATCGCGGGTTCAGTATTTAATGCGGCAGTGCCCGTTATAGCGTTTGGGAATGGCGTGCTGCATTGCAATGCGGTGTTTATAGGAATTGCGAGATTACCCTTAACCATACAGCGAAGCGAAGGAACGAGCACGGATGCATTAGAGTTGAGTACGGTTAGGCCGGCATTGAGCGCCGCCTGAAAGGCAACGCTATCATCGGTCGCATTATCGCAATGAGCACCCCACTCGCGCACATCCATGATGTTGCTGGGATAGACAGCCAGCCAGCATTTTCCGTCCGCGCTCTTCACTTGGCTGCCGTTATCGCCGGCCCCGGCGTTCAAGGTACACGCATGCGCCGAGGCGACGTAGAACAGAGACGGCACGTCGCCCAAGGAATAAAACCCGGCTCTGGTGATGACCGCGAAATTTGCCGTAGATAGTGCTTGCAATGCGGCATTTGTCTGAATCAGCGGCCGCCCAACCGCGCCTGTCGGCAATACCCACCAATTCAAATCCTGTTGAATTTTGAGAACACCACCCTCGCCTTGGGCCGTTGTCAGCGTCGGCGCGGTATTGATCTGATGAACGTGGCCAGCATCATCGGCGAGTTGATTGAATGTAACTTGCGTTCCCGGTTGAACTGGCAGAATCGTTATCTGAAAGCCGGGAGAGAAGATCAATCCGGGCGCAGGAAGTGTGACAGTCACGTTCCCCGGATTATTGAGGACGATCCACCAGCAATTGTCGTCCTGCGTGACGGTGTACGTCGGAGCAGTGATGATCTTCGGCGTCATCACGTTGGGGCATGGCCCCAGCGCCAGCGCCGGCCGCGCAACCATTACGCCGACAAGGGCCGCAATCCCGACAAGCAAAGTACGGAGAAGGCTTACCATTCTGCAATCACCAGTCCGCCACCACCAAACCCAACGATGTGAGCACCAACGCCATTAGGAGACCAGATTGGGCCGGGTTGCACATTGAGCGTGCCGCCGGTCGCTGTACCGGCTGCGCCGGCCGATCCATTTGCGCCCTTCCCACCCCCCGCCGTCACGGTAGCGATCACCTGGGAACCGCTCGTCAGCAGAGAATCCCCGCCATTCAGTCCTGGCGCACCGGAATTACCGCCATTGCCTACCGTCACCGTCAGAGTGTTGCCGATCGTCAGGCCGCTAAGCCACCGGATCGCCATGGCGCCAAGCCCGCCGTCGAAAGTGCCGTCGCTTCCTCCACCTCCGCCTACCAATGTGAATTTCATCGCGACGGTCGGGATCGTGATTGCAAAAACGCCTGGATTGGAGAATGTGCTGGCGCTGATACCAGCAGCCTGCGCGGGAACAGCCCAAGTACCATCGGCACGTAGAAAATTTATGGTCCCTCCACCTGACGCCGGGGCGGCACCAGACAAACCGGAGGTAAAAGCGTTGATAAGTGTCGTCAGTTGAGCCTGACTGAGTGCTATCGGCCCCGCGACGCCGCCAGACACATTCCCAAGAACCGTCTGATTAGCGATGGTGGATAGCGTGAAATTGACGCCTGAGAGGGTAATGCCCCCCGAGGCCGTGTATGCCGTCGCGGTGCCCGGCGGGACACCCCATGTCGCATCGGCGCGGAGGAAATTTGCCGTTCCGCCGCCTGATGCGGGCACGTCGCCCGCGAGGGTCGATGTGAACGGATTGATGATCGCGGTAAATTGTGCCTGTGTCAGCGCATAGGCGATTGCTGGAGCGCCCGAAACATTCCCCAGCACTGTGTCGTTGGGTATAGGGAAAGAGCCAGCTCCGACCGTAATGCCGTCGAGCGTCCAAATCGGATTTGTTGGCGGGTCAGTATCGCCAGCGGGCGCGAGGACGAATTTGTAGGAAGCGCTGGTCAGCCAGATCCCAACCGATGTTCCTAGATTATTCTCCGGCTCGCCCCGCGAATTGAGGACGATCGGATTGGTCTGCTGCGTGTTGCCGGTCGAATCGGTATAGGTCGCGAGTTTCGTGGTGGTGCCGGCCGCATAGGTGAACAGCAAGCCGCCGACAAGGGCATTGCCGTTGTTATCGACGAACCGCTGAATCGGTGACGGCGTAAGCGCGTCAGCAGGCATGCCGCATTGTCCGTCTCCGGGTCGCGCGCCTCACGGCGGGCTATTTCAGGTTCAGAGCATAGCCGAAACGGTGGAGTTTATCTATCACCGCGCTGACCTTCTCCCCGATGTCGTCGCGGGCCATCTTGTCGGCAAAGCGCACCCCATCCACCGCCTGATAGACCTTGACCCCTGCCCGCTCGATCGTCTTTCCCAGGCCGGTGCAGACCAGCACATACGGGCCGGTCGTCTCGTATGTCTGCTCTTCAACAATCTTGCCGTCGCGCCATACCGGCCCCTTGGCGCGCATCACCGAGGCGAGGTGAACCTGATCAGGGAATTCATCTACGCCGCTGATCGGGTTGCCCTCGACCATCGCATGCGGCACGTCATGCCCGTAGGGAAATGGCGGCTGCGCGCAGACGACGCCGATCGCTACATCATAGCTGACCCGCAGGCTGTCTTTGCCCTTCAGCAGATCAAGCATCCACTTGGCCGAGTCTCCTCGGTGCGAGGCCGTCTGTATCCACCACGCCGGATACCCGCACCGTGCCGTGACTTCCAGAAACCACGCCTTCCCTTTCGTGTCGATGATTGCGCCCACCGAGAAATCGCCTCGGTGCCCGAGCGCTCGCAAAACCGGCTCTAGCGGCTTCAGCATCTCGTCGGCCAGCTTGTCCTCTTCCGCATACTGGCAGACAGTGCCCATTTCTCCGGTCGCCGGGCCACGCTCGCCCGGCATCAGCTTCTTGTGCTCGATCGATAGGCCCCATTTGTCGGGCAGAAAGCCGTCGAGGCCCATCCATCCCGACACGCCAAGTTCGCTCAGCACGTCGATCCTCTCTTGCAGCAGACATTGCTTCATCTGCTTGCCGGCTTTGATCTGCCGCCGCAACCATCCCACCAAGTCGGCTGGGTCTTCCGCGACGTAGGTCAGCGCCTTGTTCTCTTCGTCGCCGGCTGGCTTAAAGACAAAGCCGCGATCCTGCTTGCGCGCGAACGCCTCGGTTTCCTCTAGGCTGTTGAACACATGGTATTCCGGTACGGCGATGCCAGCAGCCTCGGCAACCTTCATGCCGTGCATCCGGTCGATCTCGATTCTGGCGCTGGCAGCGGTTGGCGCGAAGATCGAGTAACCCATCTCGCGCCAGCGATCCAACTCCGCCGTCAGCACGAAATTGCCTGTCAACACGACAAGCCCGTCCTTGCCGACCCACGGCATCGAGGCACGCCAGTCGTCTACCAGCATGATCTCTTTGAAGCCTTCGGCGTATCGTTCCTTGCGCTTTGGCATGTGACGATATAGGCGAACCTCATGGCCAGCCGCCGCACAGCGCAGGCAGAAATCGAGCGCCATTTGCTCGATATCTACGACGAGGATCTTCATTCCATCCTTCCATACCCGACGATGCCGAGCATGTCAGCCACCAGAAACTCTATCAGGCACGCTCGCCGATGCTGTAGCCGGTAGGGGCTTGCGGGATGATCCCCAGGCTGGGCATCGGGAAGGTGATCCTGCATGTACTCATGCGCGACATCGAAGCGATCAACCTGTTCCTGAGAGATGCCCGCCTTGCGGCACAACATGCACTCGATAAGTTCGTGAAGGGCGTAGAGAAATGTTTCGGGTTGTTGCCAGTTTTCAAAATCTTCGCCGATTGACCGAACCGTGATGGTATCGCCGTCGATTATCCAATCGCCGCCCTCCTTGTCTTGGTTGTACGGCGGGCGCATATCTTCCTGCGCGACGGCCTCGATAATGATGCGGCGGATCATGCGTGCCCCAATAGCATGAGCCCGCCAATAGCAATTACCGAGGCGATAGAGACAGGGCCAGCGGTTTGCAGCCACGCGACCATTG
>NZ_SCTN01000288.1 GCF_004297345.1 Aquabacterium sp.
CGACATGGACGCCTGGGTGCGGTGGCAGACCGAATGCCGAGGGGATGACGGCGAGTTGGCCGTCATGAGCGAGCCCAGGGTGTTTGCCCGGCCTCAACGCAGTGAGCGCAGCTTGGCGACCTTGCTGCTGGCTGATCTGTCCTTGTCCACAGATGCCTGGGCTTCGCAGGATGCGCGGGTCATCGATGTCATCCGCGATGCCTTGTATGTGTTCGGGCAAGCCATGGACGGCTTGGGTGATCCCTTCGAGATGCTGGGCTTCAGTTCGGTGAAGCGCCACAACGTGCGGGTGCATGCACTCAAGCGCTTTGACGAATCATGGGGCGCTGTGACACGGGATCGGGTAGGCGCGATCAAGCCCGGGTATTACACCCGCATGGGCGCTGCCATCCGCTACGCCACGAAGGCCTTGTCAAACAGGCCTGAAAAACAAAGGCTGCTGCTGCTGCTGACAGATGGCAAGCCCAACGACCTGGATCACTATGAAGGGCGATTTGGTCTGGAGGACACGCGGCATGCCGTGCAAGCAGCGAAATCTGCTGGCTTGCTTCCCTTCTGCATCACGATTGATGAGGAAGCCGCAGACTACCTGCCTTATCTGTTTGGGCAGCACGGTTATGCGCTGGTGCACAAACCGAACGAACTGGTGTCCAGGTTGACTCAGATCGTGGGGCAGCTATCTGCCTAGGGATGACGTTTGCGCTTGCCGCCGTCCAGATAGTCTCGCAATTCACGATCCGATCGGCGGATATGGAGCGACAGCCAGTCCCGAAGCAGTGCTGAAAGTTGCGCCGCCGTGGTGATGCTGCCGCATCCATATTTCGCTTGAAGCGCCTCGAGATCGGCGACGAATTTCTCGTGGCCTTTTTGATGGCCAGCCAGGTGAGGAAACCCGACTGATGCCATCACTTGTTCCTCTCTTCTCAAGTGCTCGTGGGTGTATTGCGCCAACGTGCTCAAGATATCGCCCACCACGTCTTGCCCGCATCCCTGGCTGGTGGCCGTGTGCAACTTATTGACCAGATCGATCAGGTGGCGGTGGTCCTGATCGATGGGGCCTCGATCGATGACGAGGTCCTCCGCCCATTCGAAGTAAGCCATGGTTGAGGCCTTTCAGGCAGCCAGCAAGGTGGCATGTTCATCCAGTTTGAAGACGTCCACGGAAGCCACGAGCGAGCGCGCCTGGTGTTCCAGAGATTGAGCTGCTGCCGCCGCCTGTTCTACCAATGCGGCATTGCCTTGTGTGACTTGATCCATCTGCCCCATGGCCTGGCTGATCTGGCTGATGCCGGCCGATTGCTCTTTGGCTGCGCTGGTCAGATCACCCATGATGTCGGCCACGCGGCGCACGCTCACCACGATTTCATCCATCGTGCTGCCTGCCTGTTCAACCAGCTTGCAGCCTTGGGAGACATTGCCCACCGAGTGGTTGATCAGGTCCTTGATTTCCTTGGCGGCGCTGGCGGAACGGCCCGCCAGGCTGCGGACCTCGGAGGCCACCACCGCGAAGCCTCTACCTTGCTCACCAGCCCGTGCCGCCTCGACGGCTGCGTTGAGTGCAAGGATATTGGTCTGGAACGCGATGCCATCGATGATGCCGATGATGTCGGCGATCTTGCGCGACGATTCGTTGATGGCGTCCATGGTCTGAACGACCTGCGCCACTACGTCGCCGCCTTTGAGTGCCACGTCAGCAGCAGAGCCTGCTATCTGGTTGGCGTAGCGACCACTCTCCAGGTTCTGCTGAACGGTGGCCGTGAGCTGCTCCAGTGAGGCAGCGATTTCCTGCAGCGAGCTGGCTTGCTCTTCCGTGCGCTGAGACAAATCCATATTGCCCGTGGCGATTTCACTGGTGGCAGTCGAGATGGAACTGGAGCCCGAGCGCACATCGCTGACGATCTGCACCAGGCTGCCGTTCATGCTTTGAAGCGCCTGCAGCAGCCGAGCCAGTTCATCGTGGCCTTGCACGTTGATGTTGGTGCTCAGGTCGCCTGCCGCGACACGCTGCGCCAGGGTGACCGCTTGATCCAGCGGCTGGGTGATGGAGCGACTGATGAGCTGCGCAGCGGTGATACCTGCCACCAACCCTGTTATGGCCAGCACGATCATCAAGACCTGCGCTTGCTGAATCTTGCCCTGGACGATCTGGCTGCTTTCGCCGACGATCTGTCTTTGCAGATCGGACAAGGCGGTGATCGGTGCTTGCAGGGCATCGATCGCAGCCAAGGTCTCGTTGTTCATGAGGTCTGTGGCTTGATTTCGCTGCCCACTGGCCACGAACGTGCGTACCTTGCTGAACGAGGCGACAAACCGCCCTCGCTTGTCCTTGATGTCCTTGAGCAAGGCGCGCCCATCGGATCGCTGGACCAGTTGATCCAGCGTGGTCATGGCCTCGTCGATCAGGGCCTTGTTCCGATCGATGCGTTGGTTGATATCTGCCAGGCGCGATGGCTGATCAGTGATGAGCAAGGCCATGGTGAGGCGGGCATTGGTTCGCGTCGTGGCGTTGATGAAATTGGCAGCCTCAGCCTTTCGCCAATCCTGATCGATGATGCGTTTGTTGATTTGACCAATGCTGTTGAATTGCCATGCCGCGAATAGCGTGGCCAGCGCCAGCATGGCCAGCAACAATCCAAATCCAAGGGCAAGCCTTTGCCCGATGCGCAGGGAGATGCGATTCACCATTCACCTCTTGAAGTGATAAGTGGGGCCTCTCCTGAAGACGCGCTCATATCGGCACGTTGATGTGCGTATATTCGGCTAGCGCAGGTCACATGTGACCAGGCATGCTGGCAGTACGTCACACAAGATGAGTGCTTGCCGGAGCTGATTTGATGTGGCGCAAGCTGATTCAATCAGGCTTTGGCGGCCGGTGCCATTTGCAACTGCTGCTTCAACTCATCCAGCAGTTCCTGGGCTTGACTCGGATCAAAATCCGTTCGGTAGGCTTTGCGCACACCGCGGGTGGCCAACTGAACATGCATGGTGGGCGTAATGCCATGCTGCGCCAGCGAAGCTTTGGTGCAGCTCAAGGCGCATCCATCGATGGCCACGATGCGGCGGCCACATTGGGCGGCATCCTCTGCCTTTCTGACCAGGCTGGGTACACGTCCTCCGACGCCGGCAATGC
>NZ_SCTN01000289.1 GCF_004297345.1 Aquabacterium sp.
TCATGCCTGATACGGGCAGTGTTGATGACGAATCGCTGCGTAACGCCGCAGCCGAGGCGCTTGGGCTGCTCTACGAGCGCAATCCCGACATCGACGTCTTCAACCTCACGAACGCGCAGATTCACGACATCATGGCTATCACCATAGCCAACGATGTATGCAATCGCATGGACCTGCAGCTCGGGCAGACCTACGAACGGCTAAGGCACGACCCGCAGCAAGTGCAGCTGTTTCGGAAGGACATGCGGGAGTACGTGCAGTCGGAAGTTCTCGTCGTCATGGAGCGACTAGGTGGAGCGGGGGTCGACCCCCAACGGCTCTCTCGTGAGGTTCTGCGGTCTGCAATGGAGGTGTTCGCATCATGATGAAAGTGCTGTGCACGTCCGTCGATCACTTACCTGCGACGCTCGTAGATGGCGAGCGTGCGTTCACGCTGTTCAGAAGCGCCAAGCGCGCCGGCGTTGGAACCATTGCGCAGGGATGGCGCGGGTCGTTGAAGCGCAAGGGATTCGCTCCGAGCGCTCAGGCCTGGGATTTCGTGCAGTTCTGTTTGTCGGTTTGCGCAGCGGACCTTTGCTGTTTGCGAAGCACCAGTGCGGACGGCTGGACGCGAACCATTGAGCTCACGGTCGGTTTGCACGAACCCCTTCGGTGGGCACCGTGGAAGGCCCACGTCGAAGGGATGTTGAAGTTTCTGACAGGGGACTATTGGACGCTTCATTTCGTCGAGGGCGGGGTTGCACCTCCGAACGGAAGACCACAGCCGCTGGCCCACGACTGCATCTCCCTGCTGTCAGGCGGTCTCGACAGCCTTATAGGGGGCATCGACCTCGTGACCGGTGGGCGCCGGCCAGCGTTCGTGTCGCAGTTGGCCCATGAGGATTCCGAACGACAACGTCGGTACGCCACGCTCCTCGGGGGCGGTGCCACTCACATGCAGTGGAGCCATGGCATTAGCTTTTCCGGTAGTCGCGAGCCCTCAACGCGTGGCCGGTCGCTGGCGTTCTACGGGTTCGCCGTGATGGCGGCGTCCAAGATTGCCGGTCGGCCAGTGCAGGTCTTTGTCCCCGAGAACGGCTTCATCTGCATCAATCCGCCCCTAGTACCTGGACGTGTTGCCAGTCTCAGCACGCGCACGACGCACCCGCTATTTATTGCAAAGCTGCAGGAGTTGGTCGATGGGCTGGGCATCGGTGTGCGGTTCGAGTTGCCCTACCGGTTCAAGACGAAGGGCGAAATGCTTCGCGAATGCGCGGACCAAGCCTTGCTTGGCACCGTCGCTTCAGACTCTACGAGTTGCGGCCGCTTCCGAACCTACAACCGCACGCACTGCGGCCGCTGTGTTCCCTGCATGATTCGACGGGCAGCGTTCCTCGGCTGGGGCACCAGTCATGACAGGACTACATATGCCTTCCCGTCGCTTGTCGGCTCCGACAAGTCGAGCGGCCCGGACGACCCGATGGCGGCAGTCCTGGCTGTGCTATCTGTGCGTGAACAAGGATTGGACCGATTCCTTGGCGCCACGCTGGCATTTGCGACGGCTGGCGAGCGGGGGGACTATCGCCGGGTGCTCCAAGCCGGTCTTGGTGAACTGGAGGCGTTGCTCCAAGCTGACGGACTGCTGTGATGGACTTTCACTGTCACCTCGACCTCTACCCTGGAGCAAGGGATGTCTATCGCGAGGCCGCTCGGCGTAATGAGTTCACCTGGTTGGTGACCACGAGTCCGAAGGCGTTTGCGGCTACGTCGCGGGTGCTGGAGCCCTTGCCCTCAATACTTATCACGCCGGGACTCCATCCCGAGATCGCCCACGAGCGCGCTGCAGAGCTGGACCTACTGCTAGAGCAGATTGTTAGGGTCAAGGCTGTGGGTGAGGTGGGCCTTGATGGATCGCCGCGCTTCAAAGCTCACTACGAGGTTCAGCGCAGGATTTTCGAGGCCGTTATCGCACGTTCTGCGGAGTTGGGTGGAAGAACTCTTAGCATCCACTCCCGTCGCGCCGTCAGGGACGTCTTGGCTGAACTCAAGCGACACCCGAATTTCGGAACGGCGGTAATGCACTGGTTCTCCGGGAGCCCTGCTGAACTGAAGGCTGCCGCGGCGCACGGGTGTTGGTTCAGCATCGGTCCGGCGATGTTTGACTCCGCGAATGGCCGAGCATTGGCAGAGGCGATGCCGCGCGACCGCGTTGTACCGGAAAGCGACGGGCCTTTTGCCACGGTCGCGGGCAAACCAATCATGCCCTGGAGTGCCCACCGAACCGCCGAAGGCCTAGCTCCTCTATGGGGCCTTTCAACTGACGAGGCAGCTGAAGCACTTGCCAGAAACGGACGCACGCTCCTGCGCGCAATGGACTTAGGTTAAGAACACCCCCTCTGCTGCCTACCCCTCGCACCTTGGGTTCATTCGATCTTCTCCGAGATTATTGATCCGGCATCATCAAACTTGAATCACGCAGCATAGCTGACAGGCCCATGCTCGAAGTACTTTCGAATCCGCTCAGGTTGGCTCTGATACCTCGGCTTCGAACTCAGTGCATATTTCGGACCAATTCCGCCACTACAGTCGGCGACGCCGACAGCGAAGTCACGGACTCCGCCAGTCGTGATCGCTCTTCCGTATGCGATCAATTGACTACGCCCTGACTCTGAGGCCATGTCCATGTGCGTGAACACCATGGCGAGCTTTCGGGTCAGACCAGAGTTGGCAATGCTCTCCAGTGCTTTGCCGGCAGCATAGTTTGTCAACCCAGTCTTTGCGCTGCCCACCAGCAGGATGACGTCTCACCGAGGGGCCCGCAGCGAGGAGGGGAATGTGAAGGTTGATGCCTCAAAGATAGACCAAGGTGCAAATACGCAATTCAGTGCATATTTTGAAGTGTCGGTAGCAATAGAATGAGAAGTTGCCGATTTACTCACTCACACACCTGCATTTTTTGGATTTGACCTCATATAAGGATTCGAGTCCCTCCGGGCAGGCCACTGTTCATCGGCATCGTGACGCTTTCGGGGAATTTCCCGGGAAATGAGCGATTCAACCTTGCCCATTTCGACTGTGGTCTGCGCTCCGTCGATCCACTTTGGGCTGCCCCAGCCAAGTGGCTGCAGCCCTTGGTGTGATGGGCGTCACGAGACTGCCACATTTCGAGGCATTGAAAGGGTTCTCCCAGGGGGACGTGCTCTTTGCAAAGGCTTTGCCAACAGGCTTATCCACAGCTTGCGGGGATAAGGTGGCACCCACGAGCAGCTGAGCCTTACCTGCGGGTGTACTGCTCCAGTTGCAGCATTTCCTTCTTGTGCTGTTGAATCTCAAGATGGATCTTGTGTTGCTCAGCCATCGGCATCAGACCGGCACTGGTGAGCTTTCCTTCAAGGACTTGAATCTTGCTCACCAATTCCTTGATGCGACCAAACGGTGTGATCATGAGGCGCCCTGCTAGTGGTGATTGCCGATGTGCATGATGCGCTTCTCGGTAACTCGCTATCGCGATATGCGATGCCATGCAGGGGTCTATTTCGAGGGTTCACAGTGCGCCGAGCGGTGCGATGTGCCGATTTCTCACATCGTGCCAAGTAGTCACCGCAAAAAGCAGAAACCCGCTTGCGAGGGGCGAAGCGGGTTTCAGGTTCCGCGATGGCGCCCATCGGCAGGACGTATCGACTCTATCGGCGCGATGTTGCTGGATCGTTTCAGCGAACGCCATGCCGATGTAAAGCACTCAAGTTGTTGTCACACGATTCTCACTTGTGTCGCCCGTACAGATCGCCAGTGTCGGGCTTTGTTCTTTGAGCTGTTTATGCGCCGCTGGCGTAGAAGAACTCCTCACGCACGATCTTGCCGTTCTCGACTGTGTACAGCGCAGCCTCTTCCATTTTGATTCTCTGACCTGATGGCTTGTGCGTCACGTCATATTGAAAACCGACGATGAAGCGGTCACCATTTGGCCAAGGGCCGGTCACTGCGGCCGAATGAATCTCGTGGTTGTCCACCCACCATTGGCTCTTGGCCTGCAACGCGGCGAGCCCCTTGACTTCCCTGTTCGCACCAGGGGGCGCAAAGGCTTCGACGCTGATGATTTCATCGGAATACAGCGCCTTGGCTTCGGCGTTTTTGCCCTGCTTGCAAAGTTCAACCAGCGTGTTTGCAATGTCGCGTGTGTTCATGGCAATTCCCTTGTTTGTGTGTCGGCAGCACGGGTCGACGACGAAGTGTAAGTCTGGGTTCTCGCCGCACAGTTTTGGAGATGTCAGTCAGCCAAGTGCGCCCTTGATGGCTCCGAGCACGCTACCAAATGCATCACCTTGCGCTACCTGACCATTCGGCGTCATCTTGTCGATGACCGCAGGCAGCAACTGTGACAAGTGGGTAGAGACATCTTGAGTCGAAATGCCCAGCTTTTGAGCGATGGCTTGAATGTGTTCATTCCCGAGCACTGACTGCAACTGTTCCGGGCTGATCGGCAGGTTCTGGCCGGTGCCTACCCAAGACGACATCACACCACCAAGGCCTTGCTTTTCGAATGCCTGGATCAGCCCTGTGACGCCACCGATTTGGGGATTGTTCAGCATCCCGGAGACGGCATCGAGCAGCCCAGCATGATGCTCTGAGTTCGCGTTAGACAAAGCGCCGAGCACTTCTCCTGCAATCGAATCAAACAGTCCCATGGCATACCTCCTGGAAAGAAAAGCGAAAGCCATCCGTAATGGGTGACCGGAGCTGCCAGTGTATGCCGGCGAGTGTTGCCATCCAATTCAATCGTCGCAGTGTCAAGGAACCGTATCCAGCCTCCGGGCGTCACGTTCATGCACACAAGGCTGACATCTCCAGCGGGCTGGTGTAGCGAGCACCTTTGGGCATGTGCAAGGCCGCCGTGCGCCTTTGGCCATGGCCATCCGTGTAGATGACTTTGAATAGATAGTGGCCGTCTTCCACGTCAGACAAGGCGATTTCGGTGATGTTGGCGAGGGGCACTTCCCAATGCTTCGCGGCGACTCGCGCACCTTCTTCAGCGGCGGCTCGCCAGTGAACTTCGTCCAGCGCGGGGCGTTGCGTATCACTCAGGGTTGCGTGGCGCTTTGACATCCCCGCAACATCGGCGTGAGCGGCGGCCGACTTGAGGGGCGAGGGCTGCTGCTGCTTACCATTTCAGGGATTTCGCCATGTGTTTTCTGGCGTCAAACTCTAATACGCTCAGTTAGACTGGCTCTTGAATAGACCCACACATTCCTTCTGGGAATCGCCCTTTGCATGTTTGCCTCTCTCAAGCGACTGATAGGTTCTGCCCCGGCTTCCCGTGACGAAGGGGTAGTTCTGGGCGCATGGGCGAAGTCCGAAGGCTTTGCGTTCAAGCGCGTCAAGGACAAGACGGGCGGCGGTTACGTTGTCGAGACCAAGGAAGGCTGGCGTGTCGAGTGGGGCGGCTCCCAGCGCTCTTACATAGCCGGGCAGGAGTTGCGTTTCCGCTGCGACACAGGTTTGCCTGGCGATGTGCAAATGGTGATGCTCAGCCGTGTGCTGGCGCAACTGTTGGAGTCGGAGGTCTTCAGCAGCTTCACCAACGCCATGCAGACGCAGATAGACAACACGCTGCCTGACGAGATGCGTTGGCTGGCCATGCATCCCAAGGTGTCCTTGAGTGCGGCGGCCGTGCTGGCCAAACGGTTCGTGCTGCTGGCCAATGCTGAAACAGTGGCCCAAGCCTGGCTCGATGCCGAGATGGTGCGCGCACTGGAAGAAGCCGCTACCACCTGGTGGACGGATAGTCTCCTGCTGGTGTTGACCGTCAATCGCGGCATGTTGACCTTGCGCATGCCCGGGCAACCCCTGGAGCCTGGCCAGCTGCACATGGTGGGGCAACTGTTTTCCGTCATCGCCAGGCGGATGCGGGAAGTGGCCAACGCGGGAGCTTGATGCCCCGGTTGGCCTCTTGGCCCCGTGGTCTGCGGCCGCTGCTCAGCGGCGTTTGCCCTGCAGGAACTGATCAATGGCCTGGCCAGCTTCCGGGCGCGTCAGGTTGACCAGAAAGTGTTGCTTTTCGGCTTCCAGGTGAGGTCGCAGAGGACGGTCTGCGTCGTTCACCAGTTCCTTGACACTGGCCAGTACACCTGGCGCCACTTGTGAGAGCTGCTCCGCCAGCGTCATGGCCTGCTCCAGCGTCTGTCCGGCGGGCGCCAGCCGGTGCGCCAGGCCCAGAGCCAGCCACTGCTGCGCTGATTGCTGTTCGCCCAGCCACAGCAACTCCAGCGCCTTGCCTCGTCCCAGCGCCCGGGCCAGGTGCCAGCTTGCGCCACCGTCGGGTGACAGCGCGACCTTGCTGTAAGCCATCACGAAGCGCGCCGATTCAGAGGCCACGATCAGATCGCAGGCCAGGGCCAGCGACACACCGCCACCCGCCGCGACGCCTTCTACTGCCGCCACCACGGGTTTGGGAAAGCTGCGCAGTGCTTCTATCCACTGATGGAAGGCCTCAAGATTGGCGCCTTGCGTTTGCAGGTCATGCTGCCTGTTGTGGGACAGGCGCAGCAGATCGCCGCCAGCGCAAAAGTGATCGCCCTCGCCAGTCAGCACCACAGCGCCAACCTCCGGATTGGCTTCCGCCATGTTCAGCGTTTCAACCCCGGCGGCGTACACCTGCGGTGACAGGGCGTTGCGGGTGGCTGGGCCGGACAGGGTCATGACCAGCGTGTGGCCTCGTCGTTCAGTCTTGAGTTCGGTTGTCATGCAGGGAATCAGGGCTATCAGCGTACTGTTGTCAACAGGTTGCAAGCGGCAAACAGGTGCCATTCTCCGGTGCTTCCCACAGCATGGGAAACCAAACCTTCATGCTAGAGTGAAAACTTGGGCCTCATGATGCACCGACATGAATAACTTTAAGCGGGTATCGGCGGCGGTTTCAGCTGGTATGACGCTGTTGTGTGCCTCAGGTGCCTCATACAGCCTGGGATTCGGTCAGCCAAGCAGCCGCGCCATTTTGGGTGACACCCTTCGGGTCACCATTCCTTTGCGCCTCGAGGCAGGCGAAGAGATCGCCAACGAATGCACGGCCGCCGATGTGTATTTCGGCGATGAAAAAGTGCAGGCCAAGGCTATCTTCACTGAAGTGATGCCGGGCGCCACAGCCGAGCGTGCCGTTTTGCGGGTCAGCACCTCGGCTTTGATCAACGAGCCCGTTGTCACGGTTTACCTCGCCGCTGGTTGTAAGTCACGCATCACTCGCAAGGTGGTGGCCTTGGCAGATCCTCCTGGTTTGAGCATGGCTGGCAATGAGTCGGCCGCAACAGCTGATGTGGGCGAGGTCGTTCAGTCCGCTTCCTTGCCTGTTGCGCAGGTGATCAGTCCGCCCGGGGTGTTGTCTGCGGCCATGGCTGGTGCCCAGCCTGGCAGCGTTGGACGAGGTACGTCAAAACGGCGTGGCGGCAAGCCTGGCGAGGCTGCTTCTCCCTTGGAGAAGGCACCCAGCATGGTGGTCAATCACGTGATGGCTTCCAGCGAAACTGCGGGTGCTTCTGCGTCATCTGGCGTACCGATCAACACGGCATCGTCGACCAGCAAGCGCAAGGCGATCAAGTCGAGCGCAAAGGCCTTGGCATCCGTTGCAGGCGGCGGGTCTCGTTTGCTGCTGGATCCGGTCGAGGCCGATGCGATGTTTGCGCCCTCGTTGCGCATGTCGCCCACGATGGGCTCTGCAGCCAGTGCGGAAGATCAGTCACCCGATGTACTTTTGCGCCGTCAGGCTGCTGCAGCGCTGTGGTTGGCCATGAATGCCACGCCGGAGCAACTGGCAAGAGATCATCAACGCCTGCAGGATCTGGAGCAGCGCTTGGCCCAGCTCAAGCAGGATGGCGAAAAATCCAGCCAGGTGGTGGCGGCCTTGCAGGCGCGTGCCATCAAGGCCGAGTCTGCGCACGGCGGTGCCTGGTTGTATGGTGCCGGCCTGCTGGCTTTTGCCGGGCTGGCGCTGTCTGGATATTTGTACAACCGGCTGAGGCAGGAGCGCCAGCGTCAGGCGGTTTGGTGGCAGGCGCAGTCTCAACTGCCAAATGACGAGCAGGACGAGGCCAGCGAGCCAGTCATGGCGCAGACGCCAGCCCAGTTTGTGCACGCGCCCGGCGAGCGTCACGAGCCTGTGCCGGTTGAGCCGGTCGCCTATGTCGCGCCAGCAAAAGCGGTCACAGTCACAGCTGCCAACATTCATCAGCATGTGCCAGACGTGGCACCCGCTGGCATGCAGCTGTCGCCTCTGGTTGAGCCGCGCAATGAGCCCTTGCGGGAAGTTTCGGTTGAAGAGCTCATCGATCTGGAGCAGCAAGCCGAGTTCTTCGTGGTGCTGGGGCAGGATGATGCCGCGATCGATCTGCTGGAAGGCCATGTGCATCACACGACGGGTGCCAGTCCCTTGCCCTTCCTCAAGCTGCTGGAAATCTACCGCCGAGTGGGCAAGCGCACCGAGTACGAGCGTGTGCAGTCCGTGTTCAATGCGCGCTTCAATGCCTATGCGCCTTCATGGGATGCCGATCTGCAGCAGGGCCATAGCCTGGCTGATTACCCCGGCGTGATTGATCGCCTGCAGGCGCTGTGGGCCTCCCCGAACAAGGCCATGGAGGTACTTGAGCGCTCCCTGACCAGGCCTGACAGCAGTGAAGACACTTTCGAGCTGCCTGCCTATCGCGAACTGCTGTTTCTCTACGCCGTGTCGCGCTCAGCCAGATCGCGCGCCACGGCGTAG
>NZ_SCTN01000290.1 GCF_004297345.1 Aquabacterium sp.
GGTGCTGGTGCTGATGCGACTCACAAGGCGATGCTCAGGCAGGCCATCATCGATCAAGGACTGCCTGGCCACATCCACGAACGCTCGACGCAGCAATTGCTCGACGGCAGGCACCGCCACACCTTGCGCCAAGGCCAATTGCGCCAGAGGCCTCAACAAGGCAGCAAGCGCCGCCAATGTGACGTCCTCATGGGGGCCTTCTGCTGAGTCTGGGATACGGCTGGTCATGCCGCGACTATAAATGTGCTTTAAACACATTAATTGAAACAGACTGAAACACGCCCGCAAGGCAAACGCATGATGAAACGTCTTCGCAAGTGCCGAGCAGCGGTTCCCCCGTCGCACACGACTGCCGCACACAAGTTTTTACATATGACCTTGCGCAACAAATGTGTTCATCACACATTTGCATCCGTCTTCAAATCGAAAGACGCTATTCACAACGCATTTCAGAGGCATGTCATGACAAACAAATCCCCTTTGCACCGTGTGCACCAGTTCACCGCCCTCGCAGGCCTTGCTGCAGCGGCCACACTTGCCGCCTCCCAAGCGCACGCTGCCCCGACTTACCAACTTTCCACCATCGACAGCACCTTGCAGTCGCCGGTCATGAACACGAACGGCACCTTGGCAGGCATCTCGCAAAACCAGTTGGCCATCTTCCAGAACGGCGTAACGCAACTCACCAGCCTTCCGGCTGACACCACGTCCAGCTACGCCATGGCCATCAATGACCAAGGCGTTGTCCTGGGCGGCGCAGGCAGGTCCACCTTGGTGGGTGGCGACGTAGGGCAAGCCGGGCATTGGGTCACGGACAACCAACAGCAGTTCCTGTACCAGAACGGCCAACTGACCAACGTACAACAGATCATTGGCTTACCCCTTGTGTCGAGCACCCCTGGCCCGCAGGCCTTCATCAGCGATCTCAACAATCGGGGGGAACTGAGCGGGACCATGTCCCTTGCGGGCAGCCCAGGCAGCCAGGCCTTTGTATTTCGCAACGGCCAAATCCAGACGATTGCCACACCAGACAAGTGGACCAACGTCTCCGCTGCAGGTATCAACAACCTGGGCGTGGTGGCAGGAAACTACAACTATTTAAGCCCCGGCGACTCGCAAGAGACCTTCGGCGTTTTCCTCGATGATCACGGAAAACTGACCGATTTGGGACGCGGCATGCGCGTCAATGGATTCAATGATCAAGGCCAAATCGTGATTGAAGACAGCGCAGGCACATCAATCTATGACAACGGTCACTTCACCAAAATAAGCGACTCATCCGATGTAGGCCCTCATTCATTTTTCCGCTCCCTGGGCCTGGGCGGTGATGGCACGGTCATCGGCTACACACTGTCAGACACCTGGACATCTCTACCCGTCATCTACGCAGACGGCCAGCGACTGGATCCCAACACCTTGATCGATCCACAAAGCGCAGCACAACACCACATCACGGATCTGCTGACCATCAATGGTCATGGCGACATCCTGGCTGTAGACCAGTCCGGTCAGCAGGTGCTGCTCAAACCCTTGAGCGCCGTCCCCGAGGCTGGCTCATTCAGCTTGATGGCCACCGGTCTGGCGCTGCTGGGCGCGCTGCGCCGGCGTCGAGGCGTCAAATCTGCTCGACCTTGAGTCTAGGCAACCAGCTGACAAGGATCTTGTAGGTGTCTTTGTCAAAGGTCGGGCGAGCCTGTGCCAACAGGCCCTCGACCTCGGCTTCACTGCTCGCAGATCCCAGGTAAGTCCAGGCATCCAATACATGCCAGTCAGCCCCCTCCTGAACCTTGACCGCACCCGGATATGGCCAGGACTGGACCTGCCAGTCACTCAGCACCTTGCGCAATCGCTGGGCATGCGAGGCCAGCGACTCCTGCCCTATACACACGCCGCTGCACTGGTGCAACTGGTAGCCGAAACATGGCCGCCCCGCAGGCACTTTGTCCAGGCCCAAGGTGGCCAGACACAACTGCGCGCCTTCTGCGATCTCACGCAGCGTCTTCACAGCATCCTTCTGGCTGTTGAACAGGCCATAGACCTCTGGCGCTTGCGACCAGTTCACCTCGCTCGTCCTGATCAGCTCAGGCTTGAGGCCTGCGTCTTCGTCGCTTGACGTAGGCAGCAGGCGCCAGGTGCACCCATCGTCATTGCGCCGCAGCCGCCTGTTGTGCGTAGGTTGCCAGCGCTTGATCAACTGCGCTTCCTTCAACAAGGCGCCCATCTCTCCCGCAGTCTCGATCCAGTCCACACGGCGCACCTGCTGAGACAGACTCATCTCCTTGCTGATGCGATGGT